>CBDUSC010000006.1:0-20616 GCA_965369735.1 uncultured bacterium | reverse complement strand
AGCACGCCTTGCAGGAACTGTACAGGGGTAAGCTGGGTCTGCGACAGCTTTGCAGTTACGATCTCGTCCTCGATTTCTGACATAAAGGACTGGATCAACGTAGTTTTTCCGGATCCAATCTCGCCGGTAATGACCACAAAACCATCTGTGTACCACAAGGCTGATTCCATATATGCCTTGGCGCGGGCGTGGTGCTTGCTGAGAAACAGGAAATCCGGATCCGGTGTTAACCGGAACGGCGGTTCCTTGAGTCCAAACAAGTCCAGGTACATGACACACTCACCTATGCCGGGCTGATTACAGCACACGTTATCGGCCATTCGCACACCCATGTGGAAAGACCATCCATAATGCCGTACAGAGTATAGTGGCTGGCGATGATTAGAGATAATTTTATGTGCGGGGCAGCCAGATAGCGCTTTTTGTTAATCATGTTGGCTGGTTGCAAGAAGAAGATCCAGCGCCCGGTCTCTGCTTTTTTCGTCATGGAGTGTGACCGTGCAGTGGCCAAGCTTGCGTTTTGGCCGCGGTTTTTTTCCGTAATCATGAAAATGCGCGCCTGCAACGCTGAGTACAGATTCCAGCTCAGGCAGTTTTCCAAGATAGTTGACCATCGCGGAGTGCCCCGTGGGCGATGTGTCGCCCAATGGCAAACCAAGAATGGCGCGAACATGATTTTCGAACTGGCTCGTGACCGCACCTTCGATTGTCCAGTGCCCGGAGTTGTGTACACGCGGCGCAATTTCATTGGCGATCAACTGGTTATCCTGGACGAAAAACTCGATAGTCAGCACACCGGCGTATTCGAAATACTCCATGAGACGAATCAAATGACCTTGCGCGGTTTTTTGCAGATTCGGCCTGTCAAATGGCGCAATCGAATAACTCAGGATGCCGTCCTCATGCACGTTGCGGCATAGTGGATAAAACGCGGTTTCGCGATTTTTTGCGCTGCGTACACCGATGATCGATGCCTCACAATCAAATGGAACAAATGCTTCCAGGATCAGTGGCGCCGAACCCAGCGCGTCCCAGGCTGGTTCGATGTCGTTCTCGTTCTTCAGTACGCGCTGGCCTTTACCATCGTATCCAAGCCGTCGCGTTTTTAGCACGCATGGGAAACCAATGTTGCCGGTTTCTCTTTGCAGATCATCCAGAGAATCAACCGTAGAAAAATCGGGTGTCGGTATGTTGAGTTCACGGAACAGGGATTTTTCCGTCAGTCTGTCTTGTGCCGCAGCAAGCGCATTTACTGGTGGAAAAAAACTCACGGTATCCAGTACGGCGCGCACCGCATCCACGGGTACGTTCTCAACATCGAAGGTCAGGACATCAACCTGTGATGCAAGCTCGGCTATTTTTTCCGGATCGCTGAACTCGCCGACGATAATGTCGCCTACCTGGCCGCCGGGCGCATCTTCGCTGTGATCCAGAAAAACAAATCTCTGGCCTAATGGATATCCTGCCAGCGCCAGCATCCTGCCAAGCTGGCCTGCACCAATGATGCCGATTTTCATTTATTTTCTTATTCGCGTGGGTTGGGGTTCGCGAGGACCGTATCCGTCTGGTTTTTGCGATACGCATCGAGCCTGTCGCGGACATCGTCGTCTTGTGTGCTCAATATGGATGCTGCCAGCAACGCGGCGTTTGCGGCGCCGGCATCGCCGATCGCCAGGGTGCCCACGGGTATGCCGGCCGGCATCTGTGCAATGGACAAAATAGAATCGATGCCGCTTAGTGCCCTGGATTTCACCGGTACGCCAAGTACCGGGAGGCTGGTTTTTGCCGCTGCCATACCGGGCAAATGCGCCGCACCGCCTGCGCCCGCAATAATGACCTTCAGACCGCGATCGCGTGCACCCGAGCAATATTCAAACAGCAGATCCGGGGTGCGATGCGCAGAGACAACTTGAACCTCATACGGTATCTCAAGCTTATCGAGCATATCGCTTGCTTTTGACATGGTGTCCCAATCGGATTTGGAACCCATGATGATGCCAACCAGTGCAGTCATCGCTTTATTCTATCAGTGCCTTTAGGTATTGAAACAGTTTTCGGCTGGCTGCAGGGGCCTGATTGCGCTTCTGTTCCTTTCGTACGCTTCTGATCAGTTGGCGCAAGTGCTGCCGATCACATTCGGGGTGTACGCTCAGCAGTTCTCCGATTGCAAAATCGCCTTCGTTAATCAGTCGATCCCTCCAATCTTCCAGCGTATGCAATTGCCGCTTTTGCTCGTTTGAGTCATGTTTGAGCTTGTCCAGCGCCTCGCGTATGGGTTGCGGATCAATGTTACGCATGAGTTTACCGATGTATTGCTTTTGCCGATGCAGTGCTCCGTGTTTGTTCATGCGCCGGGCATCAGCAACCGCAACCCGAAGTTGATCCGGCATCTCGATATGGCTGAGTTTCCCGGCCGGCAACCGGATCAAGGCCTCTCCCATGGCTTGCAACTCAAACATGTCACGCTTGCGTTGCGATTTGCTGATTGCGTCGCTGTCAGATGCGTTATCGTTATGTTGCTTTTGCCGTTTCATGCACTGCTGCTTTTTGCACGCTGTTTCAAATAATCGAGTACCGCAGAAAGTTCTTCATGCACAAGCAGAATAACAAGGTCGCCCGGTTTTGCGGCAACCAGCGCCCGATCGACGGCATCCATTTCCAGTTCTTCATATCCGATTTCAGATGGGTCAGCCCCGGCATCCAGAAGGGCGGTGCGGATCAGGGCTGCGATTTCTCCTTTTTCACGGCCACGTGCGTATTTTTCCATTTCCTTGATGACGATGTAATCGAGCCCAATGTTCCATGCGCTTTTTGCAAGATCCCGGATGGCATCATCGCTGCGGTCCCCGGCCTGACCCAAAAGCATTATCCGCCGTTTAGCCGGGTATCGGGCTGCGATCTCGAACAGGGCTTCCAGGCCGTGCGGGTTGTGCGCGAAATCCGCCAGAACGGTATAACCATCAATATTGAATACATTGCACCGACCGGGGTTGTCTTCGTTGGTCGTGGTTCTCAAGCCTGTCTTGATGGCGTCATCGGGTATACCAAGCGCCGCACAGAATCCGATTGCACCCAGGGCGTTGGCGACATTGTGTCTGGCGATGCCACCCAGTGTGATTGGGGCGTCGGACACCGCTACCAGTTGTCTGTCACCGGCGGCATCGGCAATGACAAAATATTCATCGATGACGGTGCATATGGTTCCACCGGCCGACTTGTGCGCCATCAGTGCCTTGTTGTCGGCATCGGGGCTGAACCACGTGATATCAAATAAAGCGTTTTTTGCCCGGTGCACCAGCAAGGGATCATCTGCGTTCAAAACAGCGCGTCCGAATTCGCCCTTTTCGTGGCACAGAGTGTATGTCACCACCCACTTGATATCCGCCAGTTCGTTCACGGTTGCGATTCCAAATTCACCCAGATGATCTTCGGCAATATTGGTAATCAAGGCGACATCTGCTTTGTCGACCACCAGACCACGGCGCAATAGTCCACCGCGCGCGGTCTCCAAAAGACCGATCGTGACTCTTTTGTCGCGCAGTACAATGCGCGCGCCACCCGGACCCGACCAGTCGCCGCGATCGAGAATATCGTCGTCCACTGCTATCCAGTCTGTACTGCTCAAACCAACACAATATCCCGCCGCTTTTGCCATACGGTTTGCCAGGCGTACCGATGTTGTCTTGCCGTTGGTGCCGGTGACCAGGCCAATGGGTATTGCCTTGATCGAGTTCCAGTCGATCTCGTGCATAGCTGGTATTTCACGGACTCTCCAGCACTGGCTGTGCGCACCCATGCCAATGGATACTTCATCATCGTCCGGTAAAAAGGGCAGGCGGCGGTTTGTGCATTCGGCCTGCAGTTCGAGCAACCGGGGGTTACGTTCTTCTGCAATCACGATCTGCAGGCGCGCGGCCTCTTCGTCAAGATCAGGTTCTATGCCGCCGGTCAAAACCGTTTTGGTTGCTTCCCAGGACCAGTCATTGATCTCTGTAGCGGCATACAGGGCATCCATGGCTGCGCTGAACGCCAGGCTGGCTCCATTGTCGTATTGTCGGACTGCTATCCTCTCGTGTTGCCAGCCGACGGCCTCGAGCATGCGTGTGAGTTGCCGTCGCCAGGTTTCGACAACCCGGTTCGGGTCATTCTCCTCAAATAGTACATCGAGTACGACGCCGGCACGGCGCCAAACGACATTTGGGCCTGTCAGGCGACGCGAGTCGACCACATTAGCAGGCATCAGTCTGAGTCTTCGGGTTCGCGCGCGATGCGAACACCACGCTCATCCTGAATGATTTCGACTTCATCGAAGGATACTTCATCACCAAGACTGCCCAGGCTGATTTTGGCCGGTGCGGTTGATTTTTCAATGGGTGTTTCTGACCCCGAATCGAAATAGATGATTTGCTTCCAGCAGCGTTTGACGGCATCACCAAAAATCAGAACCAGATCACCCTGCCTTGCCATACGCAGCGCAGTATCCACCGATTCCTGTTCATCCTGGACAATCTGGATGTTTTTCTTGTCCACGCCGGCAGCAATCAACGCTTTTTGCAACATGCGCGGCACGTCATCCCGATCCCGGCCACGCGGATTGTCATCTGTCCGGCATATGTATTTGTCAAAATGACCGGCCGCCAGTCTGCCGATCTCCTCGATGTCTTCATCACGGCGATCACCGGGTGCAGACAGCACAAGAATTTTTTCGCCGTCTATCTCAAAGCGATCGATAACGTCGCAGATGACCTTTACGGCGGCCGGGTTGTGCGCGTAATCGAGTATGACTTTGAAGGGATGTTCATCGTGCACATTCATCCGTCCTGGCGCCTGGAAAAATGTCGTATCAAAGGTACGCAGGCCATGACGGATGTTTTCCAGGCTGATGCCCATACTGTAGGCCAGCGCAGCAGAGAACATCGCGTTTTGCACATTGTGCAGGGCCCGGCCTTCCAGCGTTGCCGGTATCAGGTGTGTCCAGAGCAACGGAATGTGATTGCCGGAGTCGTATATCGTAATCATGTGGCCGTTGAAACCTTCCTCCAGCACCACCGCGCGGCCACCGCTGCGTATGTGCTGTTTGACCAGCGTATTGCCCGGGTTCATTGTCACGTAGCACACGTGCTCCGCCTCGCTGTAATCGGCCATTCGCAGGCAAAGTTCGTCATCGGCATTCAACGCAACGGTGTCCGTTGCGGTTTCAATCGGTACGCGTTTGACCCGCGCAAGGTCTTCCAGCGTTTCGATGCCACGCAGACCAAGATGATCGGCTGAAACATTAAGACAGGCGGCTACATCGCATTGCGTGTAACCCAAACCGCTACGCAGCATGCCGCCACGCGCGGTTTCCAGAACCGCGGCATCCACGAACGGGTCGCGCAGGATCATTTGGGCCGACACCGGCCCCGTCATATCGCCCTCAACGCTCATGCGACCATCGATATATACGCCGTCTGTCGATGACAGACCGACCGTGTGGCCGGTCAGTTTCAGGATATGCGCCAGCATGCGCGAGGTTGTCGTTTTGCCATTGGTGCCGGTAATGGCCGCAATCGGAACCCTGCTTGGGCTATCCGGCGGAAACAGCATGTCAATCACCGGGCCCGCAACATCGCGCGGTGTGCCTTCACTCGGTGCAACGTGCATTCTGAAACCCGGTCCTGCATTGACTTCGCATATCGCGCCACCGGTATCATGATATGACTCGGAAATATCGCTGGTGAGGAAATCCACACCACCGACATCGAGACCGATAGCCTTGATTGTGCGCACAGCCATTTCCACGTTGTCCGGGTGCACAATGTCAGTTACGTCGATTGCGGTGCCACCGGTCGAGAGGTTTGCAGTTGATCGCAGATAAACGATTTCTCCCTCCTCTGGTACCGTGTCGCGGGCATAGCCCCTGGCCTCCAGCAATCGTTCGGCCTGGTGATCGAATTCGAGGCGGGTCAGCACCTTCTCGTGCCCGACGCCGCGGCGCGGATCCTTGTTGATCTCTTCAACCAGTTGTTCGATGTTCAGTTTGCCATCCCCGACGACATGGCCGGGTACACGCTTTGCTGTGGCGATCAGCTGACCGTTGACCACCAGCATGCGGTGATCAAAACCACAGATAAAACTCTCCACCAGCACGGTACGGCCATGTTCCCGTGCTTTTTCATATGCGGTGGCGACTTCGTCGGGCGTTTTGAGATCGATGGACACACCACGACCATGATTCGCGTTCAATGGTTTGACCACGACCGGGAAACCAATGCGCTCGGCTGCGCGACGCGACTGGCTCGCGTTGTATACGAGTCGCTGTTTCGGTACGGGCAGACCCAGATCGCGCAGTATCGAATTCGTTTCTTCTTTGTCCGATGCAAGGTCCACCGCAATATTGCTGGTCAACCCGGTGCACGTAGCCTGGATGCGTTTCTGGTATTTGCCGTGGCCAAATTGAACAAGGCTGTGACGGTTCAGGCGAATCCAGGGAATACCGCGCGCCACGGCCGCGTCTACCAGGGACGCGGTACTGGGTCCAAACGCACGACGTTGTGCGTAGCGGATAAAGTCGTCGCGCGCTTCATCGAAGTTCCAGTCGGCGGCAGGTGCATCGTCGGGTTTGAGTTCATCCGGCAACAGGTGATGAATCAGGTTCAGGGCCAGCCGGCTGGCTTCACGGCCAACCTCGGCATCCTTGTACTGGAACACCATGTTGTACTGACCGGGTTCACCGGTGGATCGTGTCCGGCCAAACGTTACTTCGGAACCCGCGACGTTTTGCAACTCAATGGCTACGTGCTCCATGACATGGCCCAGCCACGTGCCTTCGTCTTCTTTCATCCTGCGGACAAATCCCCCGGGCGTGCGGTAAGAGCAACCATGCTCATGCAGGCCGGGCAGGGCTTCGAGCAACGGGTCCACGTATGCGCTACCCAGCCGGGCGGTGGGCCATTCGTCCAAAGCACCCAGATCCAGGACATGCCGGATAACCGGGAACCGGGCATAAATGCTGGGTCCGACAAAGATGTTGGTTGACAGTATTTTCATCGGCCGCTCCTCAGCCGGTTGTTTTTATTATGGTGTCGCAGTGCGGGTGGCAATTTCATATTGCCCACCATCGATAAGTATATGCAATCTGATGCCGATGAGGCTGACTGGTTCGTTACGGCGCGCGCTGTCCATGGATGAATAGGCAAGATCAGACGGGTCGACTATGGTAATGCCACCGCTGCCAACAACCTTGAGAATATCATCCGGGCCGATAAATGCGGCCGTGTCCTCATCCAGACCGATGCCGATCGCAAATGGATTATATGCCAGAGCAGTCAGAAGACGACCCAGCCGTTCGCGCTCACGGAAGTGCTGATCAATGATAACCCGGTTGGTCAAACCAAGCCCTGGCGCCAATGTGACCATATCGGGCTTTGGGGTGCTGCCTTCACCGCCACCGGCGATCATATGTTCGGGGATGAATGCAGCGCCGGCCGAGGTTCCGGCCACATGCATGCCAGCTGCATTGCGTTTTCGAATCGACTGCGCCACCGTGGTGCCACCCAGGGTTGTCGATAGCCGCAATTGATTGCCGCCGGTCAGGAATACCCCATCTGCTTTTTCCAGATAATCGATATCCTCCTCGTTATCGCAGGCATCGCGGGTCGCAAACGGCAGCACCCGTGCATGGCGCGCGCCAAGGCTGCGAAACAGCTTTTCATCTCGGCGCCCGGTGTCTTCAATTTCCGATGCCGTTGGAATAATACCGATACGGCACTGATCGCCGCCGCAAATTTCTATGAACTGGCTAAGGATCGCCGGGTCGCGAAGTTTGTCCTCGGCACCGCCAATCGGAATAATAAAACCCCGCATTTCACCCTCATTCACTCTCGATGGACACACCGTCTACTCTCCCTCAAACATCCCTTTGATTTCCTGTTTTCCGTCCCTGACATGCCAATGGCCCCTGGCCATGACCGCATCGATATTATTGTGTTCGTCCAGCACCACCAGATCAGCATCCATGCCCGGCCCGATGCGCCCTTTACGCGACAGCCGCAACCCATCGGCCACATTGCTGGTAAAAAACGGCAAGGCGTTTTCCAGTGCCAGGCCAGATGCGACAACCGCGCGCAATGCAATCATCAACTCGCAGGAATCGCCAACATCCATGTGAGTCAAAACGCCGTTTTCATCAAATACTGGCAAACAACCGCCGCCATCCGAACTCACAGTAAGATTGGATACGGGTGCATCGCTATCCAGGTATTTGATTATCGCCTGGTCCGCCGACCAGGCATCATCATCTTCTGCGACCGGGAATGCGGTGAGATCAATCGTACAGCCGTTTGCCGCAAGCGCGATCGCTTCATCGAACAAAGCCTTGCGGCGATTCACATGCGTAGGATTGTACACGCGCGCAGGAATTTCGCTTTCTGAAAGGGCGCGGCGCACCAGGTCGAGCCCGCGTTCACCATCGCCGAGATGCAGGTGAACAATGCCGGCTTTGCCCGTCATCATGCCTGCGACATGCGCTTCTCCGGCGATGCGCATCAACTCGTCCAGTGTTGGCTGGCTGGAGCGATGATCGCTGATGGCCAGCTCGCCGACACCGATAATGCAGTCGATGCTCACGATATCGCGCAAGACGCTGCCCGTGAGGGTCACCGGCGGTACATGATAGCCACCGGTATGGCACCAGGCGCTGATACCATCCTCGATCAACCCCCGCGTTTGCGCCACCAGGCTGTCTGTATTGCGGGTAACGTCATCCGTCCCCAGCACGCCGACGGCGCTGGTGACGCCAGCGCGCGTAAAACGGCTCAACGGCACGGGTGGCACGCGGCTTCTGAAACCGGATTCACCGCCGCCACCGGTAAAGTGGGCATGCGCATCTATCAAGCCGGGTATCACGGCGCGACCCTGTGCATCAAATGTCCGGGCACCGAGGCTGGATGGCAGATCGGGCACATCCTCGCCTGCCCAGAGAATGTGATCGGCGGCAATGAGCAAATGCCGGATACCTTGCTGCTCCGGAGCATACAGCCGCGCGTTGGTTATCAGATGCATGGGAAAAAGGGAGTGACCAAAAAGGCGGCACATACTACCACGACCGGGTCTTCGGTTAGAATGCGCAGTTTGCAGCCACGGGCAGAAATTATGAACAATCGCGTCGTCGAAAAGGAAACCGGCAATGGTATGGATACCGCAGCGCTGGAGACGCTGGTTGCCAACGTCGTTGATCGAGGTCTCAAGCGCGGTGCCAGCCAGGTTGAGGCAGGCGCCAGCCTGGACACCGGGCTATCGGTGACCACCCGTATGCGCGAGGTCGAGACGCTGGAGTACCAGCGCGATCGTGGTCTCGGTGTGACCGTCTATTTCGGCCATCGCAAAGGCTCGGCCAGCACCTCGGATCTGAATGAACATGCCATCGAGGAAACGCTGGCCAAAGCCTGCAGTATTGCCTCGTATACGGCAGAAGATGAATTTTCCGGTCTGGCTGATGCCGATCTGATGGCGCGTGATATTCCCGATCTGGATTTGCATCACCCGTGGCCTGTCACCCCGGAGCAGGCGATTGATATCGCGGTGGAATGTGAATCGACCGCGCTGGATACCGATGAACGGCTGAATAATTCCGAAGGGGCTACGCTGGCGACACATGAGGGCTTGCATGCCTATGCCAACAGTCACGATTTCGTTGGCAGCCGCCTCAGCACCAGTTATTCATTGAGTTGCGTCGTGATAGGAGAAGAGAACGGCAATATGGAGCGTGATTTCTGGTATACGACCGCACGCCGAGCCGGTGATTTGCAAAGCGCGGCCGATGTCGGGACGATCGCGGCACAAAGAACCCTTGCCCGGCTCGGATCACAAAAACTAAATACCTGCCAGGCGTCGGTGCTGTTTCCCGGCGATCTGGCGCGCGGGCTCATACGGCATTTTGTTCAGGCAATACGTGGCAGCAGCCAATACCGCAAGGCGTCATTTTTGCTGAGTGCATCCGGCGAACAGTTGTTTCCGGATTTCGTCAATATCACAGAGCGGCCGCGTACACCTGGTGCCCTGGGGAGCGCCGCTTTTGACAACGAAGGCGTAGCGACTCGCGATCGCGATCTGGTAGTAGATGGCCGCCTCGATGGATACATCCTGAACAGCTACGGTGCGCGCAAACTTGGCTTGAACAGTACTGGCAATGCCGGTGGTGTGCGAAACCTGATGGTTGCGCCTGGTGATGCCGATCGCGACACACTGATAAAGCAAATGAAAACCGGTCTGATGGTGACCGAGTTGATCGGGCACGGCGTCAATATCGTTACCGGTGACTACTCCAGGGGTGCGATCGGTTTCTGGATCGAGAATGGCGAGATCGCATATCCGGTCAGCGAGATTACTATTGCGGGAAACCTGCGTGACATGTACCGCGACATTGTCGCAACCGGGACCGACGTGGATATGCGCGGATCGATCTGTTCGGGGTCGATGGTTGTCAGCAATATGACCATCGCAGGTCAATGATCAGACCAGACTAGTCAAGCAGATCGGTCAGCCGCTGGTCGCCAAGCTCATTTTGGACCGCCTGTCTGATTTTGACACTCAGCTCCTCGATTGGGGCTTCGAGTTGTATTTCGGGAGCCCCTGGCGCGTTGCGCACCGCGCCCAGGATATCAAGTACCTTGATTCGCGACATTTCGCGACCCGGCAATATCCGGGCGGCATCGCTGATCGTAATCAACCCCCCCTGTTCAAGGCTGGTCATAACATCTCCAAGAAGGTCGCTGGTAATGCCAAATCGGTCGGCAAGTGCCTGCGTCGTCCAGTACTTGTTTTGTACCCGGAAATCCAGCCCGATCAGATACATGATGTTCAGCGCCAGCAGTTCCATGGCTTGGGGCGTCAGCCTGATTTCTGTAGGCCTTGGCGGCAGGAACTTCGGATTCTGGTTAAAAAATGCTACCTGGGCGCCGATCAAAAGTATCAGCCAGCTCGCATACAGCCAGATCAGGGCAAACAGGATGATGGCAAAACCCGAATACACAGCCAGGGTTGTTGCCGAATTGATCACAAAGTTGGCAAACACCAGGCCGGTAGCAGACCAGGCAACACCTGCGGTGACGCCGCCAATCAGTGCAGATTTTATCCGCACCGTCGTGTTGGGTACGAAGGTGTACACAAAGGTAAACACCAGGATGACAATGACCGTGGGCGCCAGCTTTCCAAGCATCAGCAAGGTGGTACCAAAGGGCTCGATGGTGCTGAGTTTTTGCAACAACGTAGTGCTGGTGATCGCGGTGATCATGCCCATAGCGACAACCATCAGCACAGGTCCAACCAGTATTACCGTCAGGTACTCGCTGATCCGGCTGGCGAAACTGCGTGGCTGCTGCACCCGCCATACGGAGTTAAAACTGCCTTCGACCTGCTGGATCATCGATAACACAGTGACCATCAGAAATACCAGACCCAGGCTTCCGAGCACGGTGCCATTCACGTTTTCAACAAGGCCAATAATCTGGTTGGTCAGATCTTCGCCTTTTTCCCCAAGTGGCTGCAAAAAGTTGTACAGCACCGGTTCAATACGCTGGTGTACGCCCAACCCTTTCAGCAGGGAGAAACTGAATGCCAGCAATGGAACAATGGACAGCAGCGATGTGTAGATAAGACTCATCGCACGAAGGTTGATGTCACCTTTTACGAATTCGCGCGTAATGGCTGCGACATAGCGCAGCACACCAATACCGATACGAGCCGGAAATGGCCGGTCTTCATGGCCAGCACTCCACAGCAGGGTTGTCAGTCGATTAGTCAATATTTCCAGCATAAAAGTGAACCGTTACGGCTGGCTGCTTCATAAGAACCGCTAATCAAACACAAGCCTTGATAACAATCAACCCGTGGCGGCCAGACGCAAATATGCTTCGAGATATTTATCGCGTGTTTGGCTCAGGATGTCATCCGGCAGCTCGGGTCCAGGTGCGGTTTTGTCCCAGTCCAGGGTTTCCAGATAGTCACGCACGAATTGTTTGTCAAAGCTTGGCGGGCTGATACCCGGGCGATATTTGTCAGCCGGCCAAAACCGGGAGGAATCCGGTGTCAGCGCCTCGTCTATCAGTATCAGATTATCGTCAGCATCCAGGCCGAACTCGAATTTGGTATCCGCGATGATAATCCCGCGTTTTGCGGCATACGCGGATGCATAGTCATATAGTTGTAATGCAGCATCGCGCACAGCGCTTGCAACATCTTCGCCCACAAGATCGACCGTTTGCTCAAAAGAAATATTCTGGTCGTGCTCGCCGACCGCAGCCTTTGTCGCCGGGGTGTAAATGGGTTTTGGCAGTTTGTCGGCCTGCTGCAACTTTTCCGGCAGCTTTATTCCACAGACCATTCCGCTGGACTGGTAATCTTTCCAGCCCGAGCCAATCAGGTATCCCCGTACCACCGCCTCGATCGGTAATGTGTTCAATCTGCGTACCAGCATGGCACGCCCGTTGACCTGGTTGAATTCGTCTGTATCGACCAGGATTTCTCTCAGATCGCGGGCGACAACATGGTTGTCGATAATGTCGCGCGTTTTGTCAAACCAGAAGCGGGATATCGAATTGAGTATCCAGCCCTTTAACGGAATCGGTTGCGGCAGCACGACATCGAATGCAGACAGACGATCGCTGGCGACAATCAACAGATGATTATCATCGACCGCGTATATGTCGCGAACTTTGCCGCGCGCAATCAGATCCAGCGAATCCAGAGAGGACTCAAACAAAGATTCCGGCGCGCGTTCGGGTAACGCAAAAGTCATTAATCGTCTCTTTGGACGCGCTCAACTCTGCGGGGGAAATTGTCCGGGTCCTGCATCAGATCAAAAAACCGGCTTGTCGCCGCTTCATTTTCACCCCAGTTCCACTCCTGCGCTGCTTCACGGCCCTCGCGACGAATATTCAGCGCTGGTTCATCGGCAGCCAAATTCAGAGTGTTTACCGTGCTGGTTACCTGCTCCGGTGATGCCGTTCCAAAGGAAGTCAGGGCCATACGCATCACGTTGAGTTTGTCTTCAAGACCCAATGGAGTGTCCAGTTTGTCGCTCTCGCAAAGCGCATCCGCCGCGCCAAAAATATACAAAAGAAAGTAGGTATGCATGACGGGGTCCTGAAAGGAATCATCGCCAATCCTTTTGCCGCTGAATTCGCCAAATATGAGCAGTTTGTATGCGACTTCCTGAAGCGTTTCTGCGGTCACGATGCTTGGCCCGTTGCCGTTTTCAGCTGTTACCATAGTGATTGTCCGGGTTGATAATGATTGGGAAGCGCGGATTGTTGCAGCGAGTATCCGCGGTTGCAAGTCGCTGAGAGTTGGTCGGATCGCATATGAAAGTATGGGGCAAGATGCTGGGTGGTTCGGTAGGCCTGATTTTTGGCGGGCCTGTTGGTCTGGCCCTGGGTCTTGCGGTCGGCCACCAGTTCGATCGCGGTTACAAAACTGGCGATGCCAATCGCGACAGATTGCAGTCGCACTATAGATCCAGGGTATCGACGCGGGCCAACGAGTCCTTTTTCCATGCGATATTCCCGGTGCTGGGGCGCCTGTCAAAAGCGGACGGGCGGGTCAACGAAGATGAAATCCGTGTAGCGCGGCTGTTGATGCATCGCATGGAGCTGAGCCCGGAACAGACTCGTGAGGCAATCGAACTTTTCCGCGCCGGGAAATCCGAATCTTACCCGTTAGTCACCACCATAGATGAGTTGCGAATTGTGTGTTCGCCACCCATGCAGCGCCTGTTTGTAGAAGTACTGATACAGGCCGTGCTGGCAAAGGGCAGCATCCACGAAGCCGAGCGAGCGTTATTGTGGACGATTTGCCAGCGGCTGAATATTTCCCGCGTGGAGTTTGCGCAAATCGAGGCGATCGCCCGCATCCAGGCGCACCGCGGACAAAACAATGAATACGCAGCTGCAACCAGCCTGCAGCAGGCCTATCGCCTGCTTGGCGTCAGCGACGAGGCGGACGACAAGGAAATCAAGCTGGCTTACCGGCGTCTCATGAGCAAGCATCACCCGGACAAGCTGACGGATAAATCTCTGTCGGACAGCGAGGCGCAGAAGGCCAGCCACAAGGCGATCGATATCCGCCTGGCATATGAACAGATAAAAACGTCGCGCGGCATGAAATAACGTTCTTTATGGTGTAATTTGTGCGCCTGTTGTGAATTCGTGAGTCAACCGGTCATGCCCGATTTTCAAATTGCACCATCCATTTTGTCTGCAGATTTTGCGCGTCTTGGCGAGGAGGTCACCAGGGTGCTGGATGCGGGCGCCGACATTGTGCATTTCGATGTCATGGATAACCACTATGTGCCAAACCTCACCATTGGGCCAATGATTTGCAAAGCGCTGCGCGATCACGGCATCCAGGCGCCGATCGATGTCCATCTGATGGTCAAACCGGTGGACAGGATCATCCCCGATTTTGCTGCGGCCGGAGCCAGTTATATCACCTTTCACCCCGAGGCCAGCGAGCACATTGATCGTAGTTTGCAGTTGATCAGAGACCACGATTGCCGGTCCGGTCTGGTATTCAATCCTGCGACGCCACTGGATTACCTCGAGTTCGTGCTCGACAAAATAGACATGGTGCTGCTGATGTCGGTCAACCCGGGTTTTGGCGGCCAGTCATTCATACCGGCGACACTGGATAAGCTGAACCGGGTACGCGAGATCATCGATGCAAGCGGTCTGGATATCCGTCTTGAAGTCGATGGTGGCGTCAAGATAGATAATATTGGCGAAATCGCTGCCGCTGGCGCTGATACCTTTGTTGCAGGATCGGCAATTTTTGGCAGCGATGACTATGGCGCCACCATATCTGCAATGCGTGCCGAGATCGACAAGGTAGTCAAAGCCGCCTGACCGGCATCATCATGATGTTGATGATCGACAATTACGATTCATTCACATACAACCTCGTACAATATTTTGGCGAACTTGGCGTGGATGTCACGGTGTATCGCAACGATGAACTGACGGTGCACGATGTTGTCGCCATGCAACCGGAGCGCATTGTGATATCACCGGGTCCGTGCACTCCGGATGAAGCTGGAATATCGCTGGAGCTGGTGCACAAGCTGGCACCGAGGTTCCCGATTCTTGGCGTATGCCTGGGACACCAGTGTATTGCCCAGGCCTTTGGCGCGCGCATCGATCACGCGCGCGCAGTGATGCATGGCAAGCCATCAATGATTTACCACGACTCCAAAGGCATCTTTGAAGGTATCGAGGGTGCTTTCGAAGCGACGCGCTATCACTCGTTGATCGTGGCGCCGGAGACACTGCCCGATTGCCTGGTGGCCAGTGCCTGGACGCATTTTGACCATGCGCCTGGCGATAGCAATAGTAACGGCGATGACACCAGGCGTGATGAGATCATGGCGCTATATCACCGGGATTTGCCCGTGACAGGCGTACAGTTCCACCCGGAATCGGTGTTGACCGAGCATGGTCACCAGTTGCTGCAAAATTTTGTGAATATGCCGGCTGCGCGCCAGCCGGCGCTGACCGCGATCAACGGCCGGAGCCAGTAAGGGTTGCGGGGACTATAGCGGCGCTCAGCTTCGCCGGGCGTTGAACACCACAATGGTTTTACCGTTGGCTTTGACCAGGCCCTGTTCTTCCAGCACCTTGAGCACGCGGCCAGCCATTTCGCGGGAGCAGCCCACCAGGCGGCTGAGTTCCTGACGACTGACTTTGATCTGCATGCCATCCGGGTGCGTCATTGCATCCGGTTCATCACAGAGATCCATAATGGCATGCGCCACGCGGCCGGTAACATCTACAAAAGCCAGATCACCGAGTTTGCGGTTTGTTCTGACAAGACGACTCGCGAGCTGGGTTGCCAGCTCGAAAATCAGACCGGGGCTATCTTCTGAGATCTGGCGAAAACGGGGATACGTCATTTCCGCGATTTCGCATTCAGTGCGGGTTCGCACCCAGGCACTGCGGGTGGGCTGTTCATAAAACAAACCCATCTCGCCAAAAAACTCACCTTTGTTGAGGTAGGCAAGCACCATCTCATTACCGTCTTCGTCCTCGATCATGACCTCGACGGAACCACTGACAATGTAATAAAGAATATCCGGCAGATCGCCGGCGTGGATGACCACTGTCTTTGGCGGTACTGTGCGCATCCGGCAAAAACTCAGAAACTTGTTTATAGCCGGAACGTCGCTCAACTTCTTCGCCGCATTTTCCATTTGCTGCTCCCCGGATCACCCCACCATCAGATCAGACCCTTATTTAAACCAGATAGACCTCTGGGGCAAGTTATGTTTACTGTCAAACCGTATTTATACCCAATACGCGGTACCGGTCATGACTTTTGAGATCAGTTTCATCAGTTTTCGTACCGGTTCGGGCAATTCGGCAGCACCTGCCGCGATCGCGACATGGCCGTGTTTTGCCTCGTCTTGCTTCATCTGACGCACAATTGCCCGGCTTTTGTCATCTTCTGCAGGTAATTGGTCCAGATGGCGTTCAAGGTGTTCTACCACCTGCTGTTCGGTTTCGGCGACAAAACCCAGGCTCCAGCGATCTCCTGCAATACCAGCCAGAGCGCCGATCGCAAACGAACCGGCATACCAAATAGGTGCAAGACGGCTGGTTTGTTCATGCAACTCATGGACCCGGGACTCACACCATGCAAGGTGATCGTTTTCTTCCTGCGCTGATTGCTGCATGGTGTCGCGCACCTCATCGAGTTGTGCGGTCAGCGCCTGGCCCTGGTAAAGAGCTTGTGCTGCGATCTCACCGGCATGATTGACCCGCATCAGGCCTGCAGAGCGGCGCCGCTCTGCATCGCTGAGATCGGTTTCCGCGCATTGATCCGCGGGGTTTGGTCGAGATGAGGGTGGTTTGCCGGCAATCGTGCGCAATGCATTGTCGAAACTGCACAGGAGTTCATCGATTGGAGACAAAGAGCGATTCACAACACGATTATAAACAATAAACGGGTGTCTATCTGCGAATTGTCCTGGCAAGCAGGGAAACCGGGTGGAGAATCTCCATATTCAATCCGTCGCGCCTGGCGAGACCACCGAGATGCATTGCGCAACCGATATTGCTGGTCGCCAGTATGTCTGCACGAGCATACTTTGCCGCCGATACCAGCTTGCCGCCCAGCTTGTCGGCGATATTCGGATGCTGGATGACATTGGTTCCGCCCGCACCACAGCAGCTCAGTTCTTCATCTGCGGGCACGATTTCACAGCCAGGTATCTGATCCAGCAGGGCTCTCGAAGTATCAGGGTGACCTAACACATTGCGCATCGTACAGGGTGTGTGCAGGTAAACCCGTTTGTTCAATGGTTGCGGTGCCAGGGATTCCAGAGCGCTTTGCTCGATCAGGAATCGGGATATTTCAAAAACGTTTTTTGAAAATTCGTAGCCAGCATCGCCGACCATACTTTGGTACTCCAGCAATGTTGCCGCACAGCCGCTGGCAATGCTGATGACCGGGGTCTCCGGAACAAAGGCCGCGATGTTTTTCTTCGCAAGAGTTTTTGCAGTGCTGCTGCGACCCGCGTGTTGATCCATGGCGCCACAACAAGTCTGTTTGCCGGGTACGGATACATCGAATCCTGCCTGCTCCAGAACGGTGACTGCGTCCCGGAGACCGCGACCATCGATCTGTGAGCTTACACAACCGGTGTGCAGTTGCACCTTGCGCCTGGTCGAATCGTTGCTGCCGACAGTTTTGTGGGAAAACCCTGATGCATGATCGGGTAGCAGTCGGCACAACCGGGAAAGACTTTGTATCGCTGCGATTCTGAGATTGCCCATGTAACCGGTCAAACCGATACGCTGCAGCCCCCGGAGGGCAAATCCGGTGATGGGCGCAAAAATTTCTGATGTGAGTATGCGAGATATTGACCCCGCGAATCGGTCCGGCCGCATCCCCCGTGCTATCAGTATTTCGCGACCGGCATCGATCATGGATCCATACGGTACCCTGGCAGGGCAGACACGCTCGCATGCCCGGCAACCCAGGCATTGCTGGAGGTGACGATTCAAAATTGCGCTCGCAGACAACCGATCTGCCGCAAGCGCATCCAGCATGGCGATGCGGCCACGCGGTGATTCACCGTCCTCGGCTGCGACCTGATAGGTTGGGCAGTGGGGCAGACAAAGACCGCACTTGACGCACAGGTCTGCTGCCTGGATCAGGTGCGCGCGCGTGTCATCGGTTGTTGGCATATGGATAAATTTTGCGGCCTGGGTGGCGATTGTCGAAATAACGACTATATTATCAGGCACTACACAAAACCGTCTGTGCAACCGGCCTCGGGGGGGCAACCGGCGTTACACGGCATCATTTGAACCGAGGAGAAAAGCATGTCCGTTTTCACCAGGCTGCTCGGCCTGATATTCATCTGCGGCCTGTGCGCGCCTGTTTTCGCCCAGGGGATCAAGCCTTCCAACCCCGATGACAAATGGTCGGGTGAACTCAATTTCAACTATGAGAAGGAAAACGGGAACACCGATTCAGAAGACCTCGGCTTTGATGGAAAAGTCGCGTACACGGTGGACAAATGGGTGTACAGCACCTATGCGGAGGCTACCGGTGAGCTGAACGACGACGTGACGACCAAGGAAGAGTACCGGTTCGGCCTCCGTGCTGAATACGACTGGAGTGACCCAAATTATTTGTTTGGATCGTATGACTGGAAAAAGGACCGTTTTGGTGCAGTCGAAGAGCAAGCCACGCTCGGCGGTGGTATCGGTCGAAACCTGATACGTAGCGAAAAGCATCATTTGAAGGGCGAGGTCGGTCTCGGCTTCCGGCAAACCGATTTCGCAGACAACACGGATGAGAATGAGCCGGTGTTGCTGCTGGCAGCCGATTATCGCTGGACGATTACCGATAACGCAGAATTTACTCAAACCGTGGATATAGAGTCTGGAGAAGAAAATACCTATACCTTTGCCCGGTCACGCTTGAAGATGTATCTCACCGGCTCAATCAGCATCAATATTGGCTGGGAGCTTGAGAATAACAGCGAGGCCCCCGCGGGCAGGGACAACACAGACACCACCACGACAATCGGTATAGGATATATATTCTGATCACGGCTTTATGATGAGCTGAATGAGTTATTACAAACGGCACGTGTTTTTTTGTGTCAACGAACGTACCGATGGGCGTGATTGTTGCCAGAACGCCGGCGCCATGCGCATGCGGAATTACGCCAAGGCGAAAATCAAAATGCTGGGCATTGCGGGCACGGGCGGAGTGCGTGTCAATTCCGCCGGCTGCCTTGATCGTTGCTCGGAGGGTCCGGCGGTGGTGATCTATCCGGATGAGGTCTGGTATACCTATGTGGACCAGGAGGATGTCGACGAGATTATCGAGGAGCACCTTGTACATGGCCGGATCGTTGACCGGCTGAAAATATGACCAGTTAAGTTATTGATAAATAAAAATAAAGACTGGTTTTGCACTACCCTGCGGCCGGATTCAAAAACCGGGAAAATCGTTGCATATTCCCGCCTCGATCTGTAGAATTCGGCGCCTTTCGTATCGCCCTCGGCCTGTCCGGGGGTTTTTTGGAGCAGGACGGAATGAAAACCTTTTCGGCAAAACCGGAAAATGTGCGCCACGACTGGTTTGTGGTCGACGCCGAGGGCAAAACGCTGGGTCGTTTGGCGACTGAGCTGGCGCGTCGTTTGCGTGGCAAACACAAACCTGAGTACACACCGCATGTTGATACCGGTGACTACATTATTGTGGTTAACGCGGAAAAGATTCGCGTCACAGGCAACAAGATGAAAGCCAAGATGTATCACCATCACACGGGTTACATTGGCAATCTGAAGTCGATCAACCTGGAAGATCTCCTGGAGAAGGCACCGGAGCGGGTGATCCAAAGTGCGGTCAAGGGCATGTTGCCCAAAAACAGTCTGGGTCGTCAGATGATGCGCAAGCTGCGCGTGTTTGCCGGACCGGAGCATACGCATGAAGCCCAGCAACCGCAGGCGCTGGAACTCTGATTGCGGGACTGATTAAGGAATTCTCAAGACAATGAGTGAAAATATTTTTTACGGCACCGGCCGACGCAAGAGATCCACCGCACGGGTTTATTTGCGTCCGGGCAAAGGCAGCATAACGGTCAATGAAAAGCCGCTGGATGAGTTTTTTGGCCGCAAGACAGCGCGCATGATCGTGCGTCAGCCGCTTGAACTAACCGAGCTTGGTGATAAATTCGACATTACGGTTTCGGTCATTGGCGGCGGCACCACCGGTCAGGCTGGCGCAATCCGCCATGGTCTGACTCGTGCATTGATGAAATATGATGAAGCCCTGCGTGGCACATTGCGCAAAGCCGGTTTCGTCACTCGCGACGCGCGCGAAGTTGAACGCAAAAAAGTCGGTTTACGCAAGGCACGTCGCGCGACGCAGTACTCGAAGCGTTAAGGGATTTACAGACTCGATCGGAGTGGTGCGCAGAGTTCGGGCGTTCTGGACAGCCGTTTCTGTCTAAAAAGCACTACAGATAAATCCGCATTGACCGCAGGCGCCTGTTTCGAACGGAGTGGGCAGATTTGGGGGATCGTCTAGCGGTAGGACTGCGGACTCTGACTCCGCCAACCCAGG
>CBDUSC010000005.1:0-20796 GCA_965369735.1 uncultured bacterium | reverse complement strand
CATGCGCGTTTTAGAAAACCGGTGACAGCCGATTTCGACGCGTTGTGCCCCATGCCCGAAAAAAGCGTCGTCCGGAGGTTCAATGACCGGTTGCAAAAACGCGGGCGCGCCCGGCTGGAATTGCCCGTGATAATCCGTCAGGACGGCAAAACCGCGGCGGAGTTTTCGGGCGGGTTTGTCGCAATCAAAAAAGTTATTCAGTGAATCGAACCGGATGATCCGGCGTCCGATCCTTTCAGCAGGATTTTTTCGGCATCCACTGCATCAAACTCATACGCCTTGTTGCAAAACTCGCAACGCACATCGATGGCACCGCGTTCTTCAATAATGCCGCGCACTTCATCCCCGCCCATGCTCTTCAGCATCGACTCCACACGCTCCTGGGAACAGGTACAGCGGAATGACAAGGGTGCCGATTCGAACATGCGCACCTCTTCCTGGTGGAACAGCCGATGCAGGATAACTTCATCGGACAGACTGAGCAGCTCTTCATCACTCAATGTTTCCGCAAGGATGCACACCCGGTTCCAGGCTTCACGCTCTTCGGGGTCATCGTCAATACCACTGTCAGCGCCCCGTTGAAGCAACATGCCGGCCACACGGCTATTCGTGGCGGATAGCCACAGGCGTGTTTGCAATTGTTCAGACTGCTCGAAGTAAGCCTGAATGCAATCGGCAAGGGTATCGCCGGTCAACGGCACAACACCCTGGTAGCGATGGCCCTCCGAGCCGGATTCAATGGTAATCGTGAGCTTGCCCTCGCCTGCCATGGATGCCAGCGATCCTTCGGTGACTTCTGATTGCCATCTCGCAAGACCACGCAAGGACAATTTGCTGCTGCACTGGATGACAAGAAGATTCAAAGGGCCGTCTCCTTGTAACTGCAGCGTCAAGACGCCGTCGAATTTCAACGTGGATGCCAACAGCACCGTTGCAACCATGGCTTCGCCAAGCACTGCCCGGATCACAGGGGGATAATCATAACGTTCCAGAATCGCCAGCCAGGTCGCATCCAGGTGCGCGAGCTTGCCATGCACTGCGTACTTCTCGAAAATAAAACGCCTCAGGCTGTCCTGATCCGCAAGCGCGCCCATACCGGTCAAACGTCCAGCTTTTTGCGCAGGATATCGTTGACTTGCTGCGGGTTTGCCTTGCCCTGCGTGGCTTTCATCACCTGACCAACGAAAAAACCAAACAGTTTGTCCTTGCCCGAGCGATATTGCTCGAGCTGGTTCGGGTTGGATTCAATGACCTCATCGATAATGACTTCAAGCGCAGCACTATCCGTAATCTGCTTCAAGCCTTTTGCGTCGATGATCTCATCCGCGCTGCCTTCACCCGCCCACATTGCTTCAAACACTTCTTTCGCTATTTTTCCCGAAATCGTTTTGTCAACAATGCGATTCAACAGTTCGGAAAACCGGGCAGCATCCACACGGCTCCGGGAAATATCCAGGTTGTCACGATTCATGGCCCCGGACAGATCACCCATCACCCAATTGGCTGCCAGTTTGTGATCACTCTCGAGTGATTTTGCTACAGCTTCGTAGTAGTCGGCCAATTCGCGGCTTGCTGTCAACACACCGGAATCGTATGAAGACAAGCTATATTCACTTTCAAAACGAGCCGCTTTTTCATCCGGCAGCTCGGGCAAAGTCTTGCCGATGCCATCAACATACTCGCTGGAAAATTCCACGGGCAACAGATCCGGGTCGGGAAAATATCGATAATCGTTTGCTTCTTCCTTGCTGCGCATGGTCCTCGTTTCACCGCGATCAGAATCGTACAGCAATGTTTCCTGCACAATCTTGCCGCCTGATTCCAGCACATCCGTCTGGCGCTCAATTTCGAAATTGATGGCTTTTTCGACAAAACGAAACGAATTCAGGTTTTTTGTTTCGGTACGTGTACCGAACTCATCCGATCCCTTTGGTCGCAATGACACGTTTGCATCGCAACGAAATGATCCTTCCTGCATATTGCCGTCGGATATTTTGAGATAACGCACAAGCGTGTGCATCTTTTTCATATATGCAACCGCTTCTTTTGCGGATCGCAGGTCCGGTTCGGAGACGATCTCCAGCAACGGAGTACCCGCCCGGTTCAAATCGATGCCCGTCATGCCATGAAAATCTTCATGCAGTGATTTGCCGGCATCTTCTTCCAGATGCGCGCGGGTAATACCGATGCGCTTTGTGGAGCCATCCTCCAGCGAGATATCGATATACCCTTCATGAACAATCGGCAGCTCATACTGGCTGATCTGATATCCCTTTGGTAAATCAGGATAAAAGTAGTTTTTGCGCGCAAATACCGAGCGCCGGGCAACTTTCGAGTGTGTCGCAAGCCCGAATCGCACCGCCATATCGACGACTTCACGATTCAGCACAGGCAAAACACCCGGGTAACCAAGATCAACCAGGTTGGCCTGGGTATTCGGATCCGCACCATAAGCTGTTGCGGAGCCGGAGAATATCTTGCTGTGTGTCGCGAGCTGCGTATGTATTTCAAGCCCGATTACTACTTCCCAATCCATTTTCCCTACTCGTATTCCGGTCCTGGCAAGCGTGTATGCCAGTCCGTTTTCATCTGGTACTGATGTCCCGCATTGAGAATTCTCGCTTCCGAAAAATGCGGCCCGATGATTTGCAGCCCTACCGGCAAATTGTCGACCATGCCACAGGGAACCGACATGGCTGGCAATCCGGCAAGGTTTGCGCCGATGGTATATATATCGTTCAGATACATCGTAATCGGGTCATCTGTTTTCGCGCCAATTTTGAACGCCGGCGTCGGTGTTGTCGGCCCCATCAATACATCAAATTTTTCAAACGCGTCTTTGAAATCCTGGCTGATCAGCTGCCGGACGCGCTGCGCTTTCAAATAATAAGCATCATAGTAACCGGCAGACAACACATAGGTGCCGGTCATGATTCGGCGCTTGACCTCATCGCCAAACCCCTCACCTCTCGATCGTTTGTAAAGATCGAGCAAGTCTTTTGGATTTTCGCAGCGATGACCAAAACGTACACCATCGAAGCGAGACAGATTGGACGAGCACTCTGCCGGCGCAACCACATAATAAGTTGGGACCGACATCGGCAGGTTCGGCAGATTCACCGGTTCAATCGTTGCACCCATGGCACGATAAACATCCAGGGCAGCCTCGATCTGTTTTGCATTGTCTGCATTCAGCCCCTCATCAAAAAATTCCTGTGGTACACCGATGCGCAAACCATCCAAAGACTGACCCAGTGCATCGACGTAATCCGGTACAGGTTCATCTACCGATGTGGAGTCACGCGTGTCAAAACCGGCCATGGCCGACAACATGTATGCGGCATCTTCCGCCGTCGCGGTCAGCGTGCCAGCCTGGTCCAGGCTGGATGCGAAGGCAACCATGCCATAGCGCGATACCCGGCCATAGGTGGGCTTCAGACCGGTGATACCGGTAAGCGCAGCGGGCTGCCTGATGGATCCGCCGGTATCGGTTCCGGTTGCACCGGCCACGATTCTTGCAGCCATGGCTGCAGCAGAACCACCCGATGAACCGCCGGGAACACACTCGTTGTTCCACGGATTCCTGACCGGCCCGTAAAAACTGGTCTCGTTGGATGAACCCATGGCGAATTCATCCATATTCGTTTTGCCGAGCATTACCGCTCCGGCATCACCCAGGTTGCGAACGATCGCAGCATCATACGGCGACACAAAATTGTCGAGCATGCGCGATCCACAGCTCGTTTTGATGCCGGAGGTGCAAAAAATGTCCTTGTGCGCGATTGGCACGCCAGTCAGCTGACCCGCATCACCGCGTGCGAGTTTTTTGTCCGCGTCTATCGCCTGCGTCAGCGCCTGCTCACGAACCACTGTAACGAACGCGTTGAGCACCGGGTCAAACCGCTCGATACGATCCAGATAGTGGTTGGTCAGTTCTTCGCTACTGACTTTTCGCTCGCGCAGCGCTTTTGACTGCTGGGCAAGGGTCATTTTATGCATGTAATGTTCCTGATCGACTGTCAGCCACTTTTAAAGGCTACCCCGAGCTGCGGCTCGTGGAAGGGTTGCAGGGCTGATCAGCGCTTATTCTATTACCTTGGGTACCAGATAGAGGCCCGCTTCGACTTTTTGCGCATTGGCCTGATAATGCTCGCGATGATCCGATTCTTTCACATTATCATCACGCAGACGTTGCGCCATATTCAGCGGATGCGACATGGGTACGGTATCTGCGGTATCAGCCGAATTGAGCTGAGCCACAAAATCGATGATGCGCGACAGGTTCCCGGCATAGACCGGTATCTGGTCATCCGATATATCCAGCCTGGCCAAATGAGCGATGTTTTCGACTTCGGCGCGCGAAAGCGACATTTGCTGTCTCCCGATAGCGACAGGCGACCTGAATAAAAACGCGGGCAATCATACACCTATGCTTGCCCAAAGTGCCACCCATTGCTAGAGTACGCGCTTTATTTTCAGCGTAACAAACTGCCGAAACATCAACTTATGATCAAAAAACTCAGGGGTTATTTTTCGAACGACCTCTCGATCGATCTTGGCACCGCAAATACCCTGATTTATGTGCGTGGTCGCGGCATCGTGCTCAATGAGCCGTCAGTCGTGGCCATACGTGAGGAAGTCGGGCGCGGTGGCAAAACCCTCGAAGCGGTGGGTACCGACGCGAAGAACATGCTCGGTCGTACCCCAGGCAATATCACCGCTATCCGACCGCTCAAGGATGGCGTCATCGCCGATTTCACCGTCACCGAGAAAATGCTCCAGCACTTTATTAAAAAGGCGCTTGGAGGGCGATTTATCCGTCCCAGCCCCAGGGTACTGGTGTGTGTTCCCTATGGATCGACCCAGGTTGAGCGACGGGCTATCCGCGAATCCGCCGAAGGCGCGGGTGCGCGCAAGGTATTCCTTGTAGAAGAGCCCATGGCAGCAGCCATCGGTGCCGGGATGCCGGTACACGAAGCGCGCGGCTCCATGGTGCTCGATGTCGGCGGTGGCACCTCGGAAGTCGCAATCATCTCCCTGAACGGTATCGTCTATGCTTCATCGGTCAGGGTCGGCGGCGACCGCTTCGATGAAGCCATCACCGCCTATGTACGGCGCAATTATGGCATCCTGATAGGTGAGGCCACCGCCGAACGCATAAAACATGAAATCGGTTCCGGATTTCCCGGTCAGGAGGTGCGCGAGATCTCGGTCAAGGGCCGCAACCTGTCCGAGGGCGTGCCGCGCAGTTTTACGCTGAACAGCAACGAGATACTCGAAGCCTTGCAGGAACCGCTGCAGGGTATCGTCAGCGCAGTCAAGGCCGCGCTGGAGCAAACCCCACCGGAACTGGGTGCCGATGTCGCCGATCGTGGCATTGTTTTGACCGGTGGCGGCGCCATGCTGACCGATCTGGACAAATTACTCATGGAAGAGACCGGCCTGCCGGTGGTGATTGCCGATGAACCGCTTACCTGTGTCGCCCGCGGCGGGGGTAAAATGCTGGAACTCGTCGATCAGCATGGCCCCGGCATGTTTAGTCTCGACTAGGCGCCCGCCTACCGGTTGTGCAGGAACCCGGGGGGCATCAGGGCATCGATGCCTGCTCGATACCGAATGATCCATATTGATCGGTTTAAACACACCAGCTGATCCGTTGCCAACTCGCGGCCCCTCGTTGGGCACGCGGCTGGTACTATTGGTTGTGGCATCGATACTGCTGATGGTGCTCGACCATCGTGAAAGCCATCTCAAAACGCTCCGCAGCGCACTTTCTGTGGTGGTTTACCCCATACAGCTCGTTGTGGACCTGCCTTTCAGCATCTGGGTCTGGGTCAGCGAAAGCATGGCGACTCGCAGCCATTTACTGTCCGATAACGAAGCGCTGAGGAGCAACCAACTTGAAACCGCAGCCCGTCTGCAGCGATTCGAGATTCTGGAAGCCGAAAATGCGCGCCTGCGCGCCCTGATGGAGTCGGCGGCGCGTGTGCCCGATCGCACCGACATGGCGGAGATCATGTCGCTGGATCTGGATCCTTACCGCCACCGGGTCACCATCAATAAAGGTGCACACCACGGTGTCTACCGGGGACAAGCGCTGCTGGATGCCAATGGTATTGTCGGTCAGGTGACAGAAGCCGGTCTGATGACATCAGAGGCGATTTTGATCAGCGATCCCGAGCATGCCCTGCCGGTCGAGGTCAACCGCAACGGCTTGCGCACGATCGCGGTTGGCACGGGGGATGTCGGCGTATTGCAGCTGCCGTTTTTGCCGAATAACGCGGACATTACAGAAGGCGATCTGCTGATGTCATCGGGCCTTGGTGGCGCCTTTCCCCAGGGTTACCCTGTGGCGACCGTTTCATCGGTGATCAGACAGCCCGGCCAGCCGTTTGCCAGGATCGAAGCCCAACCCAGCGCTGCACTGAACCAGAATCGCGAAATCCTGCTGGTCTGGCACACCGCCGAACCCGTACCTGAAACCGGCGTCACCGTAGGATCGGAGCAATGAGCCTGACACCCTTCACGCGGCCGCTGCCCATCCTGGCCACATTGATCGGGGCCATGATGCTGGAAATCGTCCCGCTGCCCGCCTGGGCCGAACCGATGCGACCTGAATGGCTGGCGCTGACAATCATGTATTGGGCCATGTATGCGCCACAGCGTTTTGGTGTCGGCGCCGCATGGGCCAGCGGGCTGGTGCTGGATTCATTGACTGGCGCGTTGCTGGGTCAATATGCATTGGTATTCACGGTGCTCGCATTTATTACGCGAAAATTTCATTTGCGTATTCGCATTTTCCCGATCAGCCAGCAAATGCTCACCGTGGCCATACTGATTGCAATCCTGGAATTTCTGATCTTCTGGGTTGATGGCGTTGCCGGCGCACCAACCGACAATCCGCAACGCTGGATCCCGATCCTGAGCAGCGCGTTGCTTTGGCCGGTGGTCGCAAGTGTGTTGAACCGGGTTCGACGACGCGTGGCGGCTGTCTGATGGTGCGCGCGGTTCCAATTAAAGATCACTGGGCCGAGCAACGGATGTTCACCATTCGTTCGATCTGGGCGGTCAGCCTCGTGGTTTTGCTGGTCACGATACAAATCGGCAGGTTGTACCAGTTGCAGGTTGTCGATTTTCAGCACTACACGGAGCTGTCGCACGGCAATCGAATTCGTATCGAACCTGTGCCGCCGATTCGCGGGCTGATCTACGATCGCAACGGAAACATACTGGCGCAAAATCTGCCCGCCTATCAACTTGTACTGATTCCCGAGCAGGTTTCCGACTTGGATGACACGCTGGCGCGCCTCAAAAATGAAGGGCTGGTCAACGACGAACACCTCGCAAGCTTTCGCGAACAACGCAAAGGCAAACGCAGCTTTCAGGCGGTACCGATTCGCTACAGGATGAGCGACGAGGATCTCTCGCACTTCGCGGTAAAACGCCTGAATTTTCCGGGTGTCGATATCCAGGCTACGCTGACCCGGCATTACCCGCTCAATGAGTTGGTCGTGCACCCGCTGGGTTACGTCGGTGCCATCAGCGAAAGCGATCTGGCCAGCGTCAGCGCCGCCAACTATGCCGGGACCACTCATATCGGGAAACTTGGCGTGGAGCGTGCGTTCGAGGATCTGTTGCATGGCGCCGTCGGTTACAAGCAAATCATCGTCAATGCTCAGGGCCGGGAAGTGACGCAACGCGGTAGCACCGATGTAGAAAGCAATAACAAGGATGCCACGCCCGGCTCCGATCTGATCACCAGTATTGATGCCAGGATTCAGCGCGCAGCCGAAATTGCGCTGGGTGACAACCGTGGCGCAGCGGTTGCCCTGGATCCATGGACCGGTGATGTGCTGGCATTTGTAAGCACTCCGGCATATGACCCCAATCCATTTGGTGGCGGTTTGACCGCCGCGCAATACCAGGCATTGCAAAACGATATCGATCGCCCGCTCATCAACCGCGCGTTACGCGGCCACTACCCGCCTGGCTCGACGGTAAAACCGTTTATGGCTTTGGCGGGTCTGGATTATCGCGCGACCGATGTTGAGCACACGACATTTTGTCGTGGCTATTTCACATTGCCCGGACACAGCCATCGATATCGTGACTGGCGTAAAGGTGGGCATGGCCTGACCGATATGAGCAAGGCGATATCGCGGTCCTGCGATGTATATTTTTATGAACTCGCGGTCGAGCTCGGTATCGATCGTATGCACGCAATGATGACCAGCTTTGGCTTTGGCGACCTGACCGGGATCGATGTGCCCGGCGAAAAACCAGGTCTGATGCCATCCCGGGCATGGAAGCGCCAGGCATTTTCCCAGCGCAGCGACCAGGTCTGGTTTCCCGGCGAAACCGTCATTACAGGCATAGGCCAGGGTTATACGCTGGCTACGCCGTTGCAGCTCGCGCACGCCACCGCCATTTTGGCTACCCGCGGTATCAGGTTTCAACCACGGCTGGTGATTGCAACGGTGAATTCTGCAGATGGCGGCCGCGAAGACATTACACCCATACAAATGGATACCGTGCAACTCGCGGATGAGTCTTACTGGGACGAAATCCACCAGGCGATGAGCGATGTGGTTAATGGCGAACGCGGTACTGCACGCGCCATTTCTATCGGCAGCCCGGTACTTATCGCGGGTAAAACCGGCACCGCACAAGTATTCAGCATTGGCCAGGATGAAGAATACGAAGCGGAGGAAGTCGCGGAACGGCTAAGACACCATGCATTGTTTATCGCCTTCGCACCGGTTGACGATCCGCAGATCGCGGTATCTGTCATTGTTGAAAACGGCGGCAGCGGCAGCGGCGTTGCGGCACCGGTCGCGCGCCAGATCATCGATGCCTGGTCGGAGACGCGCAGGTCGACGCCGCCCATGTTCCATCCCGAATCGGGGGCGATCAGGTGATATTCGAGGAAGCAAGTCAATTTGATCGGGCGCGCACGCTGGGCGTCGCCGGTCGTATTATGCGCGGCCTGCATATCGATACGCCATTGCTGGCCGCATTGGCCCTGGTTGCAGCAATGGGTCTCATTGTCCTGTACAGCGCAGGCGGTCAAAGCCAGGATCTTTTGATTCGCCAGATTGTGAGACTGGGGGTGGCGCTGATCGCGATGCTGATTGCAGCACAGGTACCGCCAAAAATGCTGCGCTCCTGGGCACCCTGGATATTCATGGTCGGCCTGATCCTGCTGCTTTTGGTTCTGTTTTTCGGTGTCAGCGGCAAGGGCGCACAGCGCTGGATCGATATAGGGTTCCGGTTCCAGCCGTCCGAGATCATGAAACTGGCGGTACCCATGGCGGCAGCCTGGTATTTGCATGAAAAACCATTGCCCCCGCGCTTCCAGGAACTCGTGGCACTGGCGGTCATCATTCTTTTGCCCACGGTGCTGATCGCAAAGCAACCCGACCTCGGTACCGCTCTGCTGATTGCGAGCTCCGGTGTTTTTGTGGTGTTGCTCGCCGGTCTCAGGCTACGCGTCATATTGGCGCTGGGTGTGATGGCATTATCGGCTGCACCGGTGCTGTGGCATTTCATGCGTGATTACCAAAAACAACGCGTGCTGACCTTGTTTGACCCGGAGAGCGACCCGCTGGGCGCGGGCTATCACATCATCCAGTCCAAAATCGCCATCGGTTCCGGCGGAATATTTGGAAAAGGCTGGCTGAACGGATCGCAGGCGCACCTGGAATTTCTACCGGAGCGATCCACCGATTTCATATTCGCGGTACTGGGTGAAGAATTCGGTCTGCTTGGCGTGCTGGCAATTTTGTGTGCATACCTGTTTATCGTTGCCCGCGGGCTGTATATCGCGGTGGAAGCCCAGGATACCTTTTCCCGGTTGTGAGCCGGCAGCATCAGCCTGACATTTTTCATGTATGTATTCGTCAATACCGGAATGGTGACCGGCGTACTGCCGGTGGTCGGCATCCCGCTGCCTCTGGTCAGTTACGGTGGCACATCGATGGTGACGCTGATGGCGGGATTCGGTATTCTCATGTCCATCCACACGCATCGAAAATTGCTCCCAACGTGACAAAAAATTTGTTTGGTTTTCGCTCCGGCCTGATGTGGGCGGTTCTGCTTCTAAACCTGGGTTTTGCCAGTATCCCGAGGGCAATGTCCTATGATATTGATCGCCCTGAGGTCCGTGAATTCATCATCAACATGCATGAAAGCCATAATTTCGATATCGCCTGGCTGGAAACCGTACTCGCAGACACAGAGTACAAACAAAAGATTATCGATCTGATGCGCAAACCGGCGGAGAAAACTCTCAACTGGCCAGAATACCGGGGCATTTTTTTTACCGAGGAGCGTATCGACGCCGGGGTTATTTTCTGGAAAGAAAATGCAGAGGATCTCGCCCGGATATCATCGGATAGTGGTGTTCCCGGCAATGTGATTGTTGGCATCATCGGTGTGGAAACCTATTTCGGCCGTATTACCGGTTCTTATCGAGTGATGGATGCACTCAGTACGCTGGCTTTCGATTACCCGCCACGCGCAACTTTTTTTCGTTCTGAACTGGAACATTTTCTGTTGCTGAGCCGCGAAGAAGATACCGATCCCCTGGTAGCGACGGGTTCCTATGCGGGTGCAATGGGAATGCCGCAGTTTATGCCGAGCAGTTATCGTGCTTATGCGGTGGACGCCAACGCCGACGGCAAACGGGACATCTGGAGCAACTGGTCGGATGTGATCGGTAGCGTTGCAAATTATCTGGATGACCACGGCTGGCAAGCCGGGCAACCGGTAGTGACTCAGGTCACGCAAATCAGCCCCGGCATTGAGTACGACGGGCGCAAACTGAGTTTGAATGAATCGGTTTCGAAGCTCCGTGACAAGGGGCTGAGGTTTGAATCCGGGCAACCTGGTGGCACACAGGCAATGCTGGTGCGGCTACCGGTGCCAGACGCTGACAGCTTCTGGGTTGGCTACAAGAATTTTTATGTCATCACGCGCTACAACCGCAGCATGATGTATGCGATGGCGGTTTATCAGCTGGGCAATGAAATCGAGGAACGGCTGACAGACGATGCGACCTGAGCGATATTGCATACTCGCTCTGACCGTGATGCTATCGGCATGCGCAACGCGCGAACCGGCCGATGGTCCACCCGACAGGGGTTCGGGCAGCGTCGACATACCGGATGCTGTGCCCAGAGATGAGCCGCGCAGCCGATATGGCAATCATTCGCCGTACAAGGTCAATGGTAAAACCTATCACGTCATGAACAGTGGCGCCGGCTACACCGAGCGCGGTGTAGCTTCCTGGTATGGAAAAAAATTCCATGGCCGCAAGACATCGAGCGGCGAAACCTACGATATGTACGCGATGACCGCTGCGCACAAGGCATTGCCCCTGCCAACCTACGTCGAAGTAACAAATATCGATAACGGCCGCAGAATCGTTGTGAAAGTCAATGACCGCGGTCCATTTGTGCACAACCGGATAATCGATTTGTCCTACGGCGCCGCATCAAAGCTGGGCATCATCGGTACCGGAACCGCCTTGGTCGAGGTCCGGGCGATCGACGCTGGTAGCCGGGCGGATCCGCGCCGATCCGGGATCACAGAGGCCACGCCGGAACCCGATCCTGTCGACACCCATGGCGAACCCGCGGGGCAGCATTTGTTTATACAGGTTGGCGCATTCGCGGAGTACGACAATGCCATGAGCATGCTTCAAAGGCTCATGGGATACGGATTCAAAAATACCAGGCTGGTCGAGACCAATGTCAATGGCCGCGAGCTGTACCGGGTACGCATCGGCCCGGTCTCCAGCGTCGGTGACCATGATGCCCTGATACGCCGCCTGCATCGTGCGGGCGTTAATGACACCCACCTGGTCAGCGGGGACTAAAGCGCGGCTTTACTTCTGACCCCACTACTTTTAAACCATTCGACGCGCTAAAATAGCGCGCTTCGCGCTTGGTCGGCGCCTGATATCAATCCGTTTTTGGAAACTATGCGATCACATCTTTTTTCACTGTTTGTTGTTTTCTTTGTACAGTTTGCACATACCGCCGACGCAGCGAGACCCATACCGGCCCCGCCAAGTCTGGCGGCACGCGGCTATTTGCTGATGGATGCCAACAGCGGCGCGATACTGGCAGAAAAGAACAGCGACCAGCCGCTGGAACCGGCCAGTATCACCAAGCTGATGACTGCCTATGTCTTGTTCCACGAGTTGGCGTCCGGGCGCATCACGCTGGAGGACGAAGTCACCGTCAGCGAAACAGCCTGGCGTATGAAAGGCTCGAGAATGTTCATCGAGGTCGGAAAACGCGTCAAGGTAGCAGACCTGCTACAAGGCATGATTATTCAATCGGGCAATGATGCGAGCGTTGCACTCGCAGAATACGTGGCTGGCACTGAAGATGTTTTTGCGACAATGATGAATGACTACGCGGTGCAACTTGGGATGGGGAGCTCTCATTTTCTGAACAGCACCGGGTTACCGGATGAGGGGCATTTGACCACGGCCCGGGATATCGCGGTACTCGCCCACGCAATCATCGACGAGTTCCCCGACTACTATCGCTGGTATTCTCAGCGCGAGTTCACATACAACAATATTACCCAGCCTAACCGTAACCGGCTTTTGCATCGTGATCCCAGTGTGGATGGTATGAAAACCGGTCACACTGAGGCAGCAGGTTATTGCCTGGTCGCGTCTGCAAAACGTAACGATATGCGTCTGATTTCGGTTGTATTGGGATCCAACAGCCCGCGCGCGCGCACCGATGCAAGTCAGTCGCTGCTCAATCATGGATTCCGGAATTACGAAACACGCCTGTTATATGCCGCCGGTGATGAAATCGCACAGGCGCGGGTCTGGAAAGGCGCCGCGGACAAGGCCCCGGTGGCGCTGGACCGCGATCTCTACGTCACCATACCGCGTGGACAGTACTCCAGCCTTGCTGCAGAACTGGATCTCCAGGCAACCCTGTTTGCCCCGCTTTCAACCGATCAGAGCGTGGGTCGCGTTCGGGTCAACCTGGACGATGAGCTGATCGCCGAGGCCAATCTGTATCCTTTGTCGGATATGGCGCTGGGCGGCCTGTGGGACCGCATGATCGATGAGGTCATGCTCTGGTTCGAATAAGAGCCCGCTCAAATGGCCGTACCATTCCCAATCTGCTTTTTTAATAAACAGTATGTTCCACTGGAAGATGCGCGGGTATCGGTGCTGGACCGGGGTTTTTTGTTCGCAGACAGTGTGTATGAAGTCATACCCGTATATTCGGGTCGCACCATGCGCATCGACGCACACATCGCCCGCTTCAGGCGCAGTATGGATGCAATCGTAATTGAAGATCCGCAGCCCGGCGATGGCTGGATACAGATATGCGCTGAACTTGTGACCCGTAACAATGCGGATACAGCCTCAATCTATATACAAATCAGCCGCGGTGCGACCGACGGTCGCGATCATGTGATTCCGAGCGGTTTGACGCCCACGGTGTTTGCAATGTGCACGCCCATGAATCCACTGGCTGGTCTGGTACGCGACAGCGGGATCAAGGCAATCACTCTGGCCGACAACCGCTGGGGCCGATGCGATATCAAGAGTAATGCTTTGCTCGCCAATGTACTGCTGCGCCAGGCGGCAGAAGACGCAGGCGCCCAGGAAGCCATACTCACCCGCGATGGCTACGTTACCGAAGGATCATCGAGCAGCGTTTTTATTGTCAGTGAAGGATGCCTGCTGACACCGCCGGACGAACCCGCGATCCTGCCAGGTACGACGCGCGACCTGGTGCTGGAACTCGCAGATGAAGCCGGTATTCCGCGCCGCAGCTCTGCGGTCAGTGTTGCCAGCCTCAAAGCCGCCGATGAAGTCTGGATCAGTAGTGCGGCACGAGAAGTTGTACCAGTGACCATGATCGATGGAGTACCGGTCGCCGATGGCCGCCCCGGCAAGCTCTGGAAAAAAATCGACGCCGGACTCCAGGAATACAAAAACAAACTGACTTCCTCGTCTGACCCCAGGTAGCCAATGACCGACGTCAGACTGGTCCGTACTTGCCCATGAACAAAGAATCGATACTCAAGTTTCCCTGCGAATACCCCTTGAAGCTGATGGGCCGGGACGAACCAGGTTTTCATGCGGCCGTACGATCGATTCTGAAGGACCATCTCGGCGAGCTCGATGACGAGTGTGTTTCAGCACGCAGCTCGCAAAACGGCAAATTTGTCGCATTGACAGTTACCTTTACCGCAACCAGCCGCGAGCAACTGGATGCGCTATACCACGATCTGTCCGACAGCAATCAGGTGTTGATCGCATTATGAGTATTGCCACTGCGCCACCTGTAGTCATACAACGCCTTGGCATGGTGGAGTACGAGCCGACCTGGCGACGCATGCAGGCATTCACCGAGAACCGGCAAGAAAATACACCCGACGAGATCTGGTTTCTGGAGCACCCGCCGGTGTTTACACTCGGCATGAATGGCAGCCCGGAACACGTACTTGCAGCGGGCGATATCCCGGTCGTACCCATCGATCGCGGCGGCCAGGTTACCTATCACGGACCCGGTCAACTCGTCGTTTACCCACTGCTCGATCTGCGCCGCCTTGGGCTGGGTGTGCGCGATCTGGTCTGCGCGCTGGAAAACGCGGTCTGCGACATGGTCGCGGCATACGGTGTCGAAGCCTGCGGGCGACGCGATGCACCCGGTGTCTATGTCGATGATCGCAAGCTGGCAGCGCTTGGGCTGCGTATCCGCCGTGGCTGCAGCTATCACGGCATGGCCTTCAACATAAAAATGGATCTGGAGCCATTCAGCCGGATCAACCCATGTGGGTTTGAGGGCCTGGAAATCACACAACTTGCCGATCTCGGCGGCCCTGCTGACCTCGAAACAGCCGCGCGCGAACTTGAAGGCCATTTGCTTCGCCATCTACAATACACACATTGTAATCAGCAGATTCAGGCACCCGAATGAGCGATATTTCAGACATGAAAGGCCTGACAGGTACGGCCCGGGTAAAACTCGTCCCCGGCAAAAAACTGTCTGCCAGAGAAAAGATGGCGCGCATACCCGTAAAGATCGAACCAACGGTCATGCCCTTGCGCAAACCTGACTGGATCAGGGTGAAAGCACCGACAACACAAGCGGTCGCGCAATTGAAAAAGGTATTACGGGAAAACCGGCTGCACACCGTATGCGAGGAAGCGAGTTGCCCGAATCTGACCGAATGTTTTGGCAAGGGTACGGCCACGTTTATGATCATGGGCGACATTTGCACTCGCCGTTGTACCTTTTGCGACGTGGCTCACGGTCGTCCGGCTGCCCTGGATACCGGGGAAGCTGCCAACCTTGCGCGCACAATCAAGTCAATGGGCTTGCGTTACGTTGTCATAACCTCCGTGGATCGCGATGATCTGCGTGATGGCGGCGCCGGGCATTATGCCGAATGCATACGGGAAATCCGCCGCATAAACCCGGAGACAAAAATCGAAGTGCTGGTTCCGGATTTTCGCGGGCGGATGGATACTGCGATAAAAATCATGCACGAATCACCACCGGACATATTCAATCATAACCTTGAGACCATCCCGCGGTTTTACAAACTCGCGCGACCCGGTTCCGATTACCAGCACTCCCTGGATCTTATAAAAGAGTTCAAGGCTCTACACCCGGACATACCGACAAAATCAGGCTTGATGGTTGGTATCGGCGAAGAACTCGACGAAGTCCGTGAAGTCATGCGTGATTTACGTGCGCACGACTGCGACATGTTGACGGTCGGTCAGTACCTGCAACCCAGTCGTTATCATTTGCCGGTCAAACGCTATGTGCACCCCGATGAATTCCGCTCACTGGAGCAGGACGGTTATGAAATGGGGTTTTTGCATGTTGCGAGCGGACCGCTGGTGCGATCGTCCTATCATGCAGATCAACAGGCGGAGGACGCGCTCAAACCTGCGATCTGAGCCGCATGTCGAGATCGGCAAGGCGCTGCGGTGTGCCCACATCGCTCCAGAAGCCTTTGTACAGCTCACCCGATACCCGGTTCTCATTGATGGCAGCGGTCAGCAGGGGCGCCAGCGGGAACCGCCCTGCGGCGCAGTCGTTGAACAACTCTGCCCGATACATGCCGATACCACTAAAGGTGTAGCGTCGATCGTTGTGGTTGTTGATACGCGTATCGTTCAGCGCAAAATCACCGGACAAATGGTGCTGCGGGTTTTCAATCAAAACCAGGTGCGCCAGGTCATCATGCCCCAGCTTGAGATGTGCGTATTCATACTCGCAATAAACATCGCCGTTGACGACGATAAACGGCTGATCGCCCAGCATGGGTAATGCATTGTGAATGCCGCCACCCGTCTCCAGCGCAATCTCACCCTCATCGATATAGTGCAGGCGCATGCCATGACTGGCCGAACCCAGCGTATTGCGAATGCTTGCACCCATCCAGGAGAGATTGATTACCACATCCTGCACCCTGGCCTTGGCCAGTTTCTGCAGCTGGTAGTCGATCAGGCTGCGCCCGCCCGCTTTTAGCAACGGTTTTGCAACTTTGTCAGTCAGCGGGCGCATGCGTTCACCGCGACCGGCCGCCAGTACCATCGCTTTCATACGTCTGATCTCCGGTTTATGCCTGCGTTGAAGGCATGGATGATCTGTGCCATTGTAGCGGCCGCGTGTGCCCAATCACACACTGGACAACAATCTTGTATCGGAGACTACTGGGGCTGTCAGCAATTCTAATACTCGGTAGCGCAGATGCGCCGGCAGCCGAGCTGTGCCCCTCATCCGAAGAAATCGATATTCCCCGACCCCAGGGCAGTGCTCTCGAGACGGGCCAGACAAAGATTGTTGCCGATCGTGCCGATTTTTCACGGGTTGGGCAATCGACTTTTTCCGGCGACGTCAACCTGTACAAGTTCGATCTGACGGTCACAGCTGATGAAGCCAGCTATGACAATGAAACAGAAATATTCTCCATAAAAGGCAACATCAGGGTACAAGAACCCAGCGTCATCATCACCGGTGACGAGGCTGAATTGTCCGGGGCGGATAATACCGTCCGCCTGGACGGCGCAGAGATTGAAATACCCGCCGTACCATCGCGCGGATCAGCGGGCAGCCTTGAAACACTGCCCGACGGCCGATTACAGATGGAAGACGTTACATACACAACTTGTCCGCAAGGTGGCGACGACTGGATATTACGTGCCGGTGAATTGGAACTGGATCAAAACACCGGCAAGGCGATTGGTCGCAAAGTCAAACTCGACTTTTATGGTGTACCCATTTTTTATACGCCATACATTTCATTTTCGACCAACCGGGAGCGCAAAAGCGGTTTTCTGACACCGGAATTTGGCAGTAGCAGTCGGCTGGGCACCGAGATCAGCGTTCCCTACTACTTCAACCTGGCGCCAAATTACGACGAAACCCTGTCCGCACATTATCTCTCGGATAGCGGCATTCAGTTCAATAGCCTGACACGTTACCTGACGGAGGGTTCACATGGCGAACTCGAACTGGAATATCTCAATGATGATGATCAAACCGATAATAACCGGGCATACGGAAGACTGGATCATCAGACGCAGTTTCAAAACGGGTGGCGGGTCACCACCAGTCTCCAGGATGTATCGGATAGCGAATATTTTGAGGATTTTGGCCGTTCTCTGAGCATAACCAGCCAGACGCACCTGAAGCGAAATATTGACCTGGAATACCAGGGTCAGCATTGGGCCGTACTTGCACGCACACAAAATTTTCGTACGCTGGACAAGCGCATCGACGAATTCGACAGGCCGTATGAAAAGTTGCCACAATTGTACGCAAGAGGGAGATGGCCAAATCTCCTGTATGGGCTGGATGCGGAATTCGACAGCGAGGCCGTCAGTTTTGACCGCGATGAAGGCGTCACCGGGTACCGACTGGATTTGCAGCCGGGTATCGCAGTGCACCTGGGTACGCCCGCATATTTTGCGACGCCGCGTATTACCTGGGAACACACCCGCTACATGCTGGATGACACACTCCCCGGCGAAAACGATTCGCCGACTCGCACCTTGCCTATATTCAGCATTGATTCCGGACTTGCGTTCGAGCGCACGATCGGAACCAGCGAACAATGGATTCAAACGCTCGAACCACGCCTGTTCTACGCACATATCCCATACCGCAACCAGGATGACATCCCTGTATTCGATACCGGTGACCCTGATGTCAACCTCGTACAACTGTTTCGCGCGAACCGCTTCGCGGGGGTCGACCGGGTCGGTGATACGGATCAGTTGAGCCTTGGCATATCCACCCGCCTTTTTTCTCCCGATACCGGCCGGCAGATTTTGTCGGCAACATTGGGACAGGCATTTTTCCTGAGTGATGAATCGGTCTCGCTGCCGGGCGAGCCGGTTCGAGACGCAAACAAATCAGAATATATTGCCGAGCTGGATCTCGATCTCTACCGCTCATGGACACTGGATTTCGGTCTGCAATGGGATCCGGACCAGGATGAAACGGCAAAAAGCGAAATCAAGGTTTTGTACCGCCCGGAATCGGAAAAAATCCTCAACATTGGTTATCGTTTCAGGCGGGACGACCTTGAACAGGGCAATCTCGGCTTTTCCTACCCGGTCGGCAGACGCTGGACCGCGTTGGGTAATATCAACTACTCGCTGCGCGACAAAACGACCCTGGAACGTCTGGTCGGAATCAAGTACGAAACCTGTTGCTGGGCCATACGCATGGCCTCACGACGCCACATCAGCCGCCGCACCGGCCAATCTGATACTTCGTTTTCCCTGCAGCTGGAACTCAAGGGTTTTGCCAGTGTCGGAAAACGGACTGAGGAGCTTCTGGAAGAAGGTATACTGGGCGATCATTATCGCTCAGGAGTCCGGTCTGGCACCGGTTTTTCATGAAATCCAGATTATTAATGACCATCGCCGGGCTTGTTGGCCTGGCCATATTTTCAACTGCTGATCACGCCATTGCGCAGACACGCGAACTGGGCGATAGCGGTATTCTGCTCGATCGAATCGTAGCGGTCGTCAATGACGGGGTGGTGCTCAAAAGCGAACTCGATCGTCAGACTGAAATGATTGCAAGTCGCTTGTCGGCGCAACGAGCGTCATTACCGCCGAGACAAATTCTGGAACAACAGGTGCTCGAACGCCTGATTATCGTGCAAGTCCAACTGCAACGCGCAGATCAGGCCGGGATAGTCGTATCGGACGAGGATCTCAATGCAGCGCTGTCACGAATTTCCCAGCGCAATAACATAACCCTGAGTGAATTGCCGCAGATGCTTGCCGCAGAGGGTATCGAATACCCCGTTTACCGTGAAGAAATGCGCCGGGAAATGACTATCGAGCAACTGAAGCAGCGCGATGTAGTGCGCCGGGTCAACGTATCGCCGAAAGAAATAGACCGTTTCCTGAAAAACCAGGTTAAAACGGATGCGACGAATACCGAGTATAACCTGTCACATATCCTGATCGGTGTACCTACAGCAGCAACGCCTGAGCAGACCAAACAGGCCAGCGACCGCGCGCAAAACATTTATCTGCGATTGCAATCGGGCGATGATTTTTGCGAAATGGCGGTTTCGTACTCAGACGGCCAGCAGGCACTGGAGTGCGGCGCACTTGACTGGCGAAAGGGTTCTCAACTACCTACATTCCTGTCGCAGGTCGCAATGGATATGGAAACAGGAGAAGTGTCGGAACCGATTCGTAACCCCAGCGGCTTTCATATCCTTCGCCTGAACGAAAAACGCGGCGGCAGCCAACAAGTCGTGATCAGACAAAACAAAACACGTCATATTCTGATACGTACAAATGAAATGATCGATGACGGCATTGCGGAACAAAAATTGATAGATATAAGGCAGCGCGTGATTGACGGCGAAGACTTTGCAACCATCGCCCAGGTTGTCTCCGAAGATCCGACATCCGCCAAGGACGGTGGCGACCTTGGTTTCCAGGCACCGGGCACCTTTGTAGAGGAATACGAACTCGTGGTCGTGGATATGAAGCCGGGCGATCTCAGCCAGCCGTTCAAGTCGCCATTTGGCTGGCATCTGGTTGAGTTCCTCGCCTCAAGGGATTTCGACAACACCGATGAAATCAAGCGACAGCAGGCTTATCGATCGCTGATGACCGGAAAGGTCGAGGAAGAAGAAGCCATCTGGGTGCGCCGCCTGCGCGATCAGGCATTTGTCGAATACCGTTTATAGGCTCTTGTTTGGATACACGACTTCCACGCCTGCTCCTGACCGCGGGGGAACCGGCAGGTATCGGCCCCGATCTTTGCATTGCACTTGCACAACGCGAATGGCCGGCGCAGCTTGTTTGTGTTGCTGACCCCGAGATTCTGAAAGAACGTGCAGCCATGCTCGGCGCACAAATGCAATTTATCCCGTGGGATGATTCACATACCAGCGCACATATCGCGGCGACGTTGCCGTATATCGGCGTCAAACGTCCGGCGCCGACACAAGCAGGCGAGCTGGATCCGCGCAACGCCGAATATGTACTTGAAACCCTGCGGATCGCGGCCCAGGAATGTCTGGATGGTCATTTTGATGCAATGATCACAGGACCCGTGCACAAAAGCGTCATCAATGACGCGGGATTTGCATTCAGCGGTCATACCGAGTTTCTCGCAGAAAAAACAGGTGGCTGTATACCATTGATGATGCTGGCTGCCGGCAATCTTCGCGTCGTGCTGGCGACAACGCATATGCCGTTGCGCGATGTAGCGGATGCGATCACCGAGGATATGCTCACCAAAAAGCTCC
>CBDUSC010000004.1:0-21923 GCA_965369735.1 uncultured bacterium | reverse complement strand
CGCGGGCATATTGTGACCATCGAAGACCCGGTCGAGTATGTCCACCCGCACAAGGGTTGCGTGGTGACGCATCGCGAGGTAGGCGTTGACACGGAAAACTGGCACAACGCGCTGAAAAATTGCCTGCGCCAGGCACCGGATGTAATCATGATCGGCGAAATTCGTGAACGCGAAACCATGGAATACGGCATTCAGTTTGCCGAGACGGGTCATTTGTGTCTCGCGACTCTGCATGCCAACAGCGCCAACCAGGCGCTGGATCGCATAATCAACTTTTTCCCGGAAGAAAAACGCGACCAGCTGCTGATGGATATGTCTTTGAATATCCGCGCGCTGATATCGCAGCGTCTGTTGCCACGAGCGGCCGGCGTCGGTCGTATTGCCGCGATGGAAATCATGCTTGCGTCACCGCTGATATCGGATCTGATCTTTCGTGGCGAAGTTGCGCGGATCAAGGAAGTTATGGCGAAGTCCACCCGGTTGGGCATGCAGACCTTCGACCAGGCACTGTTTGCCTTGTATGAAGCTTCCCAGATCACATATGAAGAGGCGTTACGAAACGCCGATTCCAAGAACGAGCTGCGCCTGCGTATCAAACTTGAGAGTAAGCGCGACAAAGAAACCGATGGCAAAGGCGCGGATCTTAGTATTCTTGACGAAGATGGCGCGCAACAATTTTGACGCAACTGAATCAGCCGCATAAGGAACCACGACTGAGATGAACGTCAAACCACTGTTCAAGCTGATGGCTGAAAAAAAGGCGTCGGATCTTTTTTTTACGCCATTTGCCCCGGTCAAGATCAAGATCGAGGGCCGCATCAAACCCGTCAATAAAGTCGAGCTGACACCCGATATGGTCAAGCAGACCGCGCTGGGTCTGATGACCGAAGACCAGAGAGAGCACTTCAATCGCGAGCTGGAAATTGACTTCGCGATTTCAGAAAAAGGTGTAGGCCGTTTTCGCGCCAATGTTTTTCAGCAGCGCGGCAACGTGGCGATGGTATTGCGCTATGTGACCATGGAGATGCCGACACTGGATGATCTCGAGTTGCCAGAGATCATGAAAGACCTGTCAATGATGAGGCGGGGCCTGGTCCTGATGGTCGGGGCAACCGGTTCGGGTAAATCGACGACGCTGGCTGCGATGATTCATCAGCGCAACGTAAACGATTCCTGCCACATCATTTCGGTCGAAGATCCGATCGAGTTCCTTCATTCAAACCTGAAATCGATTGTGAACCAGCGCGAACTGGGTCTGGATACCAGGTCGTATAAACGTGCCCTGCGCAGCGCGTTGCGCGCAGCTCCCGACGTTGTGCTGATCGGCGAGATTCGTGATCGTGAGACCATGGAAGCCGCGATCATGATCGCAGGTACCGGTCATTTGTGTTTTGCGACGCTGCATGCAAACAACGCACCGCAAACACTGGACCGCATCATCAATATGTTCCCGCAGGAGCAGCACAATCAGATATTCATGGATATGTCCCAGTATCTGAAAGCCGTAATTTCGCAACGACTTGTGCTCGGCAAAAATGGCAAACGCGTTGCCGCAGTTGAAGTCATGTTGAACACGCCACATATCGCAGAGTTGATGCTCAAGGGCGATATTTCATCGGTAAAAGAAGCGCTGGCTAACAGTACGGAACCAGGCATGCAGGATTTCGATGAGGCTCTTTACCTGCTGTACAAACAGGGCCGCGTCACACTCGAAGAAGCGCTGTCGCATGCCGACTCAAGATCCAACCTCGAGACCAAGATCAACTTTGGTTGATCGCATAACCAATAATTAACTATGCGGCAGGCGGGTAGACGGTATATGCATCAAATACCGGGCCATCGACGCATACCCGCTTCATAAGCGGTCCGTCATCTGTCTGAACCAGGACGGTGCAACCGGCGCAACCACCCACCGCGCAGGCCATGAACTCTTCCAGCGATATCTGGCAGGGAAGTTTGTATTCCTGCGCCAGCAATGCCGTTGCCTTGAGCATCGGTGTGGGCCCGCAGGCAAAAATTTCGACTTCCTGCAGCTGAGTGTCGGCTAGCGTATCCAGCCAGGCGCGGGCCAGATCTGTCACGTATCCCTGGTGACAGCCGGGGAATTCCGAGCAGCTTGCCAGCCGGCTGGGAATTCCCCACTCATCCATTATTGGCATGCAGGCGATTACCCCATCGGGCATGCCGGGGATCATGATGGTCGATGGACGGGTATCAAACGGGAACGGCAGCTCGGACCCCATCAGCACCAGCGGACTCCAGAGTGTTTCCGCGTTGCCCTTCAAATACTCGGACAAGAAAATCAACGGCGGTATGCCCACACCACCGCCTATTAATAATGTACGTGGCCGGTCGGCGTGCGGGATAAAGGAGCTGCCAATGGGTCCCATGATGCTCAGGCAATCACCCTTGCTCCGCGTGCGCAAATGCCGCAAACCATCACCGATCACCTTGTACAAAAACTCGACCCACCCGGCGCATGCGTCTGCCCGCATGATGGACAGCGGGCGTCGCATTGGCACAGCGGGGTCGCAGGTCAGATGCGCAAAGCTGCCCGGCGTGGCGTTGGCCGCGCATTGCGGCGCGTACACGCGCAATATGTATTGCTCGCCCGGCCACCTGCGCTGGGAAATGATTTCGGCGTCCTCGACAAAAATGGTGCCGCGGTGCTGCTTTTGCGGATGGCTCATTCTGCGTGCCCAACCAGCATATTCATCACCGCCATCCGGATCGCGACACCATTTCGCACCTGTTGACGTATCACCGATCGTGGGCCATCGGCCAGGGTGCTTTCGATTTCAACCCCGCGATTCATCGGTCCGGGGTGCATGACGATGGCATCCGGTTTTGCGGACGCGAGTTTTTCCTCGGTCAGACCATAGCAGGCGTAAAAATCGAGCTGATCAGGTGTTGAGGTCTGATCCATGCGCTCCTGTTGAATTCGCAAGGTCATGACCACATCTGCGTCCCGCACCGCGTCTTCCAGCCTGGTCATGCGATCGCAACCCTCGAACTCATCGGTATCGGGCATGAATTGCCCGGGGCCCGCCAGAACGCATTGGCCGACACCAAGGATTTTCAGCGCTGCCCAGGCAGATCGCGCAACGCGTGAATGACGGATGTCACCAATGATTGCGACTTTGAGGCCGGCAAAATCTTTTTTCGCCTGGCGTATTGTCAGGACATCCAGCAAGCCTTGTGTCGGGTGTGAGCTGTGTGCCTCGCCGGCATTGATCAGGCAAACGCTGTCATCAACATTGTCCGCCAGATAGCGCATGGCGCCCGGTTCATTCTGTCTGATGACGAACACATCGCAGGACATGGCCTGCAGCGTATACAGGGTATCCAGCAGGGTTTCCCCTTTTACCGCCGACGAACCCAGGCGATCGAGATTGATTACCTGCGCGCCAAGACGCAGGGACGCCAGTTCAAACGAGACGCGCGTACGGGTACTGGGTTCCAGGAACAGATTGCCGACGGTGATACCGGACAGGCTGGTGCGCGGCTGTTTTTGACTGATGCCCTGCTCGATATAGCGATCGGCCTCATCCATCAGTTCAACGATGGTATCCCGGCTCAAATCGTCAATCTGCAGAAGGTGATTCATCGAAAAAATGCGCTTCAGCTACGCTGGCAAAAAATCTGACGCATTTTGCGGCCGGATGCGGCGGGATGCAATGCCTGAATGGTGTTTATGCCCCCTCATCAGGTGCCCAATCCACATACCAGCGCTCAAGGATGATTTGCGCCGCCAGCATGTCTACGTCTTCATGCCGCGTGCGTCTTCGCATGCGACCGCTGCTCCTGGCATCGGCCAATATGCGTTCTGCCTCCTGCGACGAGAGCCGTTCGTCGACCTCCGCGACCGCAACCTCGTAGCGTTTTTCCAGCTCTTCCCCAAAGCCTCTGGCTGCCCGGGTCAGACCGGTTTCGCTGCCATCCATTTTCCTGGGAACGCCAATTACCAGCTGTGCCGGTTGCCATTCCTCAACAAGCTTGTCGATATGCTGCCAATCGGGGCCGGATTCCCGGTTTTTGACCACAGAAAGCACATTTGCGGTTTTCAGCAGTGGCTCGCCAACCGCAACACCGATGCGACGGAGACCATAGTCGAATGCCAGTACGCTGGATCCCATTGTCACCTCCCTCAGGCTGAGATCAGGCGTGACCGGAGTAACTGCCCAGGCTGTTGATATCCACTCCCATCAAGGCAGCTGCTGCTTCAAGCCGCTGCTCACAGGGTGTTTCAAATATGATGGCTGAATCCGCCGGGGTACTGAGCCAGGAGTTTTCCACCATTTCACGCTCGAGTTGACCTGCATCCCAGCCGGCATAGCCCAGCGCCACCAGCACCGGTTCCGGCCCTTTTCCCTCTGCCATTGCGCAGAGAATATCGCGTGAAGTAGTGACCTGTATCCCCTCCGATATCGCCAGCGTGGATTCCCATTCGCCGCCGGGTTTGTGCAACACAAAACCGCGCTCCTGCTGCACCGGGCCGCCCCGGAACACGGGTTGATTTGCAGGCTGGGGGTCATTGGATTCCAGTGATAGCTGACCGAATATCTCGCTGAGCTGAAGATCCATCGGCCGGTTGATGATAATGCCGAGCGCGCCGTCAACGCTGTGCTCACAAATAAAAGTCACGGTTTTGTGAAAATTGGGGTCGGTCATGCCGGGCATGGCGATGAGAAACTGGTTGGACAAATAGTCTGTTTCGGTCATACCTCTAGTATCGGTGCATTATGGCGCACCGACAAGTCGAAGATCGTTCAGGGGGTATCGGCAGTGGTCGCGCTACCTACGACGCTGTCGACCAGCGCGCCGTTTGTAAACTGGTATTGGTATTTGATCCGAATAACATCGTAATTTTTGCGGAGTTCTTCCGGGAAAGGATCAAATGGCGCCGATAACCGGAGTATGGACAAGGCGGCATGATCGAGTTCCTTGTGGCCCGATGAGCGGGCGATCAGGATGTCCTGCAACAAGCCATCCGGTCCGATCGCGACTTCCAGTGTCGGGTTGCCGCTGAGATCGTCGCGTATGATTCCCTGGGGAAAATTCAGTGTGCCGACGCGTTCGACTTTTAGCCGCCAGGCTTCCAGGTATGCTGCCGAATCGGCTTCCTTTGTATTTGGCGATATCACGAGCTCGCGAACTTCATCGCCTTTCAAGCGTGCCTCCGGTTCGTGTTCCGGGCTGGGCTGCAGGTCAAAGGTGGAGTCATGCAGCATCGCTGCGGTCCGTTTTTTGAAATCAGGTTCGTCGCTTTTGTCCGGCACGGATTCGATCTGGCGTTGCGCATCCGATTTCGTGACCAGCACATCGGGCGTTTGAGTGGTTTGACCCGGGTCGGTGTCGACGATATCAGTGCCATCGATTTGCCCGAGGTTGTTCAGCGAGACCGGCGATGCAGCCTGTGCGACCGGGCGTACGGCCTCATCGGTGTTGCCGGAGCCGCGTTGCGATGTTTGCGCAAGATAATCCGGGTCGTCCGGCTCGCTCCGGTCGGTAGACTGGTCGCTCACAAGAACAACCGCAAGGGTCGGGGAGTCCGGGGTGTTCCACAGCGGCTCTGTAGTGAAGGTGATACCGAGAATGACGATACCGTGGAACAGTATCGTCAGGAAAAACGTCAGTACCAGCCTGTCCTGGACCGGTGCAGGTGCCGGAAGAGCATCACTCATAACGCCGCGATTATACAGCCGGCATGAACAAAATAGAGTGATGCATCAGCAAAAATGCCAGGAAAACTGGGGTGTTACGCAAAGTACTGCAGGTATTTACCGCGCGGCCAGGCGCTTTTCGATGGCATCCATGAGCTGCCCGGCGATATCCAGCTCATATGCCCCATCCAGTTCGCGGATGCAGGTTGGGCTGGTGACGTTGACCTCGGTCAGGTAGTCACCGATGACATCCAGACCCACAAACAACAAGCCGCGCCGCTGGATCTCGGGGCGCAGTTGTTCGCATATCCATCGGTCGCGATCGCTCAGCGGGCGGCCTTCCGATCGGGCGCCTGCGGCCAGGTTCCCGCGGTTATCCCCCGGCGCCGGTATTCTCGCAAGCGCGTAGGGGACCGGCACACCGTCAATCAGCAAGATACGGCCGTCACCACCCTCTCTTATCTCGGGAATATACTTCTGGGCTATCGCAAAGCGATGTTCTTCATCGGTCAGCGTCTCCAGAACCACATTCAGGTTGGTATCGTCGTGTTTTACGACAAATACCGACCGGCCACCCATGCCATCCAGTGGTTTGACCACGATGTGTTTGTGTTCGTCCGCAAACTCCCGGAACGCCGACTTGGATCGGCTGATCAATGTGGGTGGCGAGCACTGTGCAAAATACGATGTAAACGCCTTTTCATTGGCATCGCGCAGTGCCTGGGGCGGGTTGACGACCATCGCGCCACCGGCTTCGGCGCGATCCAGGATATAGGTTGCGTAGATATACTCCATGTCGAAGGGTGGATCTTTGCGCATCAGGATGACATCCAGGTCCCCCAGCGGCTCATCGCTGGCACTACCAAGCGCAAACCAGTCATCGTTGTTGTCGCGCACCGTGAGTTCCTGCATGTGAGCGCGGGCATGGCCATCGTTCAGGTACAGATCGTTCAGCTCCATGTAAAGGATGCTCCAGCCGCGCTTTTGCGCAGCCAGAAGCATCGCAAGGGTGCTGTCTTTGTAGGCTGAAATCGACCCGATCGGGTCCATGATCACGCCAACGCGAATCGTGGCACTTCCCATGAACTGGAACCTCAATTGCAGGGCAGAAGAAAGAGTGTAACCGCAGGCAGATGCGGAATCACATGCCGGGTTGTGTTCATACAGCAGAGTTATGGCGGGAGCAGGCCCAATATGTTAAAAATCAGGTTGAATTTCCGGCGCCAATAGCTTCAAATCTTGGGTGTTTTGACAAGGCTGAGTGTGTTGACAGGATGTGTACCATCGCGCGGTCGCGGGCATAGATCGGGGGACTGAACCAGTGGCAGGTGACAAGAATCTCAACGGTCTGAAAATTCTCGTCATAGACGATAGCAAGACGATCCGCAGGACTGCGGAAACGCTGTTGTCCAAAGAAGGCTGTGAAGTATTCACAGCCGTGGACGGGTTCGACGCGTTATCAAAAATAGCCGATCATCAACCGGATATTGTGTTTGTCGATATCATGATGCCGCGTCTTGACGGGTATCAGACCTGCTCGTTGATCAAACACAACAAAGTGTTCAAAACGACCCCGGTGATCATGTTATCGAGCAAGGATGGCTTGTTCGACCGCGCGCGCGGCCGGATTGTTGGCTCCGAGCAGTACCTGACGAAGCCGTTTACAAAGGACGAATTGCTCAGTGCGATTGAAACTCACGTGGACCGATAAGTCGGATTTCACGCTGGAGAATGACAAATGGCCCTGGTATTGATCATCGATGACTCTCCCACTGAAGTGCACGTGATGCAGCGCGCGCTCGAGGATCAGGGGTTCAAAACCGATTCCGCCGAAGACGGGGCCGAAGGTATACGCAAGGCCAAGGAACTCAAGCCGGATCTTATCCTGATGGATGTGGTCATGCCGGGTGTGAATGGCTTCCAGGCGACCCGTGAATTGGCAAAGGATCCTGACACCGCATCGATCCCGGTCATCATGGTCACGACCAAGGGTATGGAGACGGATCGGATATGGGGTCTGCGCCAGGGCGCCGTGGAATATCTTGTCAAACCGGTATCGAAAAGCGACCTGGTGCAAAAGGCCCGGGAAGTGCTGGCTGGATAAGTATGCAGGAAGCCGTGAATCTCCGTGATCTCCGTGAAAAGCCGTTTGAGCTGTTGCTGGAACTGGAACGGCGCAGCCGGCAGGTTGTATCCGGGCAAGGACCGGACTCTGATAGTGGCTTTGAGATCGTCGGTGTCGCGTTTCGAATGGGCGGCGATCATTTCCTGACCGCGCGCGAGGAGGTCCGGGAGGTGCTCAAAGTTCCGGATACCGTGACACGCGTTCCAGGCACCCGGCCCTGGGTAAAAGGCATGGCCAATATCCGTGGCCAGTTGTTGCCGGTGATTGATATGCGTGATTTCCTTGGCAGTGGCGTTGGTGAGGACAGTCGCTCGGCACGTGTGCTGATCGTGAATCACAAAGACACCCCGGCCGGTATGATCGTGGACGAGGTGTTTGGCTTCCGTCGGTTTGTAAACAGCGAGTTCACTGACGAATGGCCACCAACGATTATTCGCTGCGAACGCTACCTGGCAGGCGCATATAAACGAGGTCAGGAAAGCTGGCCGTTGTTCAGTCTTCGTCAGCTGGTCGAGAGCCCGGAGTTCATGAATTTTTCCCAGCATTGAAATCAATGCTGATCGAAAACTGGTGAGTCAAAGATGTCTGAAAAACTAACAGGTCTCAAATTTCTTCCCGCGCTGACCATTGCGCTGCTGGTAACCGTGTTGATGTCTGCTGCGGCCCTGGTTTTTTCGATACGCGCGTCGCAAGATAATTCCGACATGCAGGGCGGGGTGGTAAAGCTTGCGGTCTTGTCTCAGCAACTGGCTCGCGACGCGCAGTTGGCGGTTGGGGGATCGGTCACCGCAATCGATACAATACCCGGGGAGCGAGATCTGTTTCGGCAAAGCTTGCAAAGCACACCGGGCATACCGCAAACCCTCGCCGTTACCGGCGAACTTATCCTCGAGCGTGCCGATACCGTTTTGCAGGCAGCGGGATCGATTGCGGCAATCGACCAGGCTCGGGGCGATATTTTGCAGCAAGGTCCGGGGCTTGCATCTGCTTCGGATTCGCTCGCGGATTCCCTTGCAGGTTCTGCCAATGCGGCAAGCCGCAGCCAGTTGCGGCGTATCAGCAACCTGGCGCAGGAAATCAGTGCGGCGATCCCGTCAATGCTGGCCAGCGGCGATGCCGCGCTGGCTGACCGGATCGCCAGCTCAAACCTGGAAATTGGGCAAATACTGGGTGGTATGGCAGGCACCGATAACAGCCTGGGCGTGACCCCGCCAAATGGTGCGGCAGCGCAGGACAGCGTACAGCTTCTGAATGGCCTGTATTTGCCATTTGGCTCCGCGGTAGATGCGGTTCGGGTCGCGGTTGTCGAACTCGATGGCGCGCGGGTTGCGAGCGCCGATCTGGTTACCGTCAGCGCCGACTTTGTTCAGGGTGTGCAGCAGGCGATCGACGATTCCGCGAACAAAGGCGCTTCGTTTTTGCCGTTGTATTTGCTGGCGCTGGCCGCGTTGTTGTTGCTGGCAATCATGGTCATCTATCGTTCGGCTGGTGATATTCGACGTGCGGCAGAGACCAACGCTGAGCAGAATGCACGCAACCAGCAAGCGGTGCTGCGTCTGCTGGATGAGATCAACAGTCTTGCCGATGGTGATCTGACGGCAAAGGCAACGGTATCCGAGGAAATCACCGGTGCAATTGCGGATTCGATCAATTATGCAATTCAGGCATTGCGTGAACTCGTTACCACGATCAATGACACCGCAATCATGGTGGATGCGGCCGCAAAACAGACCGAAGCAACCGCGAGCCATCTTGCGCAAGCCAGTGAAACCCAGTCCAACCAGGTGTCGGCAGCGACCGAGTCTATTGCGCGAATAGCGCAAAGCGTAGAGGAAGTATCGGGTGATGCAGAGCGTTCATCCGACGTGGCGCGTCACTCGGTCGACGTCGCGCACAAGGGTGGTGACGCGGTGCGACGAACCATCGAGGGTATGAATGCCATCCGCGAGACCATCCAGGAAACATCAAAACGCATAAAACGCCTTGGTGAAAGTTCGCAGGAGATTGGCAACATCGTCGAGCTCATAAACGATATTGCGGAACAGACCAACATTCTGGCGCTGAATGCATCGATCCAGGCATCGATGGCTGGCGAAGCCGGGCGTGGTTTTGCTGTGGTTGCTGATGAAGTGCAGCGGCTCGCAGAGCGATCCGCCAATGCAACACGGCAGATTGAAGTTCTGGTGCGCACTATTCAGTCGGATACAAACGAGGCAGTGGTGTCGATGGAGCGCAGCACGACCGACGTGGTTGGCGGCGCGCTGCTGGCTGAAAATGCGGGTGCCGCGCTGGATGAGATCGAGCAGGTCTCAAACCAGATCGCGAGTCTGGTGCAGAACATATCGAGCACTGCGAGCCAGCAGTCAACGGCGGCATCGGATCTGACCCGTAACATGGGTGTGCTCAGAGAAATCAGTTCGCAAACCGCAGAAAGCACCACCGCGACGTCGAACTCGATCAGCAAGCTTGCCGAGTTGTCGACACAACTCAGAAATTCGATTGAAGGATTTACGTTGCCCGATTTCGATACCGGAACCGGGGTATTGGCTGAACCGGCCAGGCAAGATCTGGAAGACTTTGCCGAATTGTCGGGGGGTGAGGAGGAACCCGGCAGCGACGAATCACAGGCCGTTTAGAGCCTGGCTTCATAAACCAATGGCGCTCGGAATCGAAGGAACCGTACAACATCCATGAGCGAAGTTGCCGCACAGACATTACATCTTGTCAACGAGGAACTCGGCAAGACATTGAGCGACGGGCGAATTGCGCTGGAATCCTACGTGGACAACCGCGCGAACATCGAAGCGCTGGATACCTGCACCGAACATTTGCATATTGCCCAGGGTGTATTGCGATTGCTCGAGATTTATGGCGCCGCTTTGCTGGCAGAGGAAATGGAGCACGTCGCCCTTTTTCTCAAGGCTATTATCGATGAGGGTAAAAGCCAGGCCGATGGTCTGGATGCGCTGACCCGTGCGATGGTCCAGTTGCCCGGCTACCTGGAACGCGTCATGGGCGGTGGCCGGGATATTGCGCTGGTACTTTTGCCAATGCTCAATGACCTGCGGGCTGTGCGCGGTCATCCATTGTTGTCCGAGGGTACATTACTACTGCTCAATCTTTCCTCGGAGCGCACTATCGCGCTACCGGAACGCGATGAAACTGCAGAGCCTAAAGACAATATCTCAGCGATTGCAAGACAACTCAGGCCGAGGTTCCAGGTTAGTCTGCTTGGCTGGATTCGCGGGGACAAGCCAGACCAGCATTTGAAGGTCCTGGCAAAGGTCGCAGACAGCCTTGAAAATGCGGCCTCCTCGACACCGGTCTTTCAGCTCTGGTGGGTGGTCGGCGGAGTCGTCGAGGCGTTGCGCGATGGCGGTCTCGATACCAGTGTCTCGCTCAAACGACTGCTCGGCCAGTCAGACCGGCAAATCAAACGGCTGGTGGATGAGGGCGAAGACAGCTTTCGCAAGGACCCCGGCGTCGATCTGCTCAACAATCTGCTGTATTACGTCGCCAGGGCCACCTCGAATGGCAAACGGGTCAGTGCAATACGGGAATCATTCCGTCTGACAGAATTGCTGCCGGCCGATGAGCAGATCGAGCAAGCGCGCGAAAGCCTGTCCGCACCCAGCATAAAACTGATGCGAACGGTTGCGGCGGCAATCAAGGAGGATCTGGCCAAAGTAAAGGACGTGCTGGATATTTATGTGCGTACCGGCATGGGCCAGGTCGAGGAACTGACGCCGCAGGTCGAATTGTTGAAAAAAATCAGCGATACGCTGGGTGTACTGGGTCTTGGGGCATTGCGCGGCAACGTGCAAGGTGAAATATCGCAGTTGCAGGAAATTGTCGCGGGCGACAGCTCGGCCGATGACACGACTCTGATCAAAATCGCGGCTACCTTGTTGAACGTGGAAGACAGTCTCGATGAGCAACTGATCAAGTTGATCGTACCGACAGAAGATGCTGAGGCACCGGTCGGTGAGGACGACATGGCGGTCGACCTCGATGGTACAGGCCAACATGAATTCAAGCAGGTCACCGAAGCGGTGCTACGCGAGTGCATCGTCAATATGGCGCGCATCAAGGATGCAATAACGCAGTCGTTGACCGCATCCGATAACCAGGCAATGGATGGTGTTCCGCAGTTGTTGCGCGGGATTGTTGCCGCGCTGCTGATGCTGGGCAAAAGCCGCGCAGTCCAGTATGTGGAGCGTATTGGTACCGTGATCAAGCAGGGTTTTTCCGAAGGCAACAGCAAACGGCTTGATCGGCTGGCGGACGCGATTGTCAGTATTGAATATTACATGGAGACGGTCCAAAGCGGACGAGCAGATCCCTGGTACATGCTGGACAACGTCGCGACTTGCCTGGATATGCTGGAGACTGCGCCTGAACCCGCGGTCGAGCCGGAGCCGGAACCGGATATCGATGAATTTCAGATGGCGAAAACGGTGCAGCTCGATGAAGAGTCCGGGGTTGGCGTTGCAAAAACCGTTTTGCTGGATCGCGAGATACCGGAGCCGGAACCACTGGTGCTGGAGGAAGACCGGCCCGATCCCGAGTTTCTGGAGCTGTTTATCGAAGAAGCGAAAGAGGAAATTGCCGCAATACGCAAACAATACCCGGTTTGGGTGGAAGACCCTGCCAACGCAGAGGCCCTGTCCGATATGCGGCGGTCATTTCACACACTCAAAGGCAGCGGCCGTATGGTCGGCGCAAAACTGATCGGCGAGTTTGCCTGGTCCGCGGAAAATTTGCTCAACCGGATTATCGACCGTACCCTGAATCGCACTCCTGAACTTGTGGATTTTATCGGCCAGGCGGTACGCATTCTGCCGGAGCTGGTGGAGCAGCTCGAAGTTGGCGCGCCGGTCTCGCGTGCCATAGGACCAATGTTGAAGCAGGCGGGAGAGCTGGCTGCAGGGGATACGACATCAACGCGGGTCGCGCCGCAGACAGTTATTATTGAAAAACTGGAAGTGGAAGAGGAAGAAGGCATTGCCGACACCGAGTCCACCATCATTCCAGAGTCTATTGCACCGGACATGCCGGTTGAGGCTGGTACCGAAGATACCGGCGAACACGCCTTTGCATCAGCATTTGACGATACTGCTTTAGACATAGCGGCCGCGGTCAAAGCCGGTGCATCTGAAAAAAGCGATGCTGATCAGGAAGTGGATGCCGGTGACCTGGAAATGGACCCGGTACTCAAGGACATTTTTGTAAAGGAGACCAGCGGGCACCTTGCTGTTATCCGCGGCTTTCTGGATGACTGCGCCGCGACAGATGCACCGTATTTTGTTACCGAGGCAATGCACCGTTCCTGCCACACCCTGAGCGGCAGCGCCAACATGGCTGGGACCACGCACGGGGTGAGGGTAGGCGAACCCCTGAATCGCTATATCAGAAAGCTGTACGATAATAATGTCGGGCTGGATGATGCCGGTCTTGAAGTGGTTCGCGAAGTTGCCGACGCATTCGTTGACATTATCGAGAACCTGGGTGAATCCACGGGCTATTTCCGAACGCACGCGGATCTCGTCGAGCGCATCCAGGCGCTGGAGCATGAGGTCGACGAAATCATCGAAGCCAGTGAAGTCGATGATTCTGATGAGCTGTTGGCTGAACAGGCACCGCCTGGTGCCGATGACGACGCGGAACCCTTTGATGCAGAGATCGCAGGCATTTTCAGCGAGGAGGCCAGCGAATTACTTGAATCGGCTGACCATGCGCTGAATGCATGGCGAACCGATTTGTCGGACAAGGAACGCCTTGCGGACTTGAAGCGACAGCTGCATACCCTCAAAGGTGGTGCACGTATGGCCGGCATCCTGCCCATGGGTGACCTGAGCCACGAGCTGGAAACCTTGCTTGATCGACTGGAATCACGGCAGCTGGTTGCCGCGGATGCCGTGCTGGATCTGGTGCAGGGTTGCGTCGACGAACTGGCTCGCATGCGTGAAGCGGTCAGCCAGGGACAGCAGGCCGTTGCAGCCAGCGGTCTGGTCGATTTGCTGCGCGAAGCGGCATCGTTGCAGGCTTCGCATGCTCCACTGGAGGAGCCGACCGGGGCAACGATGCCAGAACCAGAGCCAGAACCAGAACCGGAACCAGAACCGGAACCGGAACCAGAGCCAGAGCCAGAACCAGAACCAGAACCGGCCGAGCCCGAACCCATGACCTCGGATACCGTGTTGACGCCGATGCTGATTCCCAGCCAGGTGGCGGACACACCGGCGCCGGAAAGGCAGGACTATGCACGGGTGCCTGCGAATCTGCTGGAAGAACTGCTGAACAATGCCGGTGAAATCAGTATTTCTCACTCGCGTCTTGAGCAACAAATCAAATCGATCGATTTCAATCTTGCGGAGTTGACGCGCACCGTGACGCGTCTCAAGGAGCAGCTGCGAAAACTCGACGCAGAAACCGAGGCGCAAATTCTGCACCGTCACCAGGGCGACGAAGGTGATCGTGCGGGTTTCGATCCGCTGGAGATGGATCGTTATTCCATGCTGCAACAACTGTCGCGTGCGCTTGCGGAGTCTGTCAGCGATGTCAGCAGTCTGCGCGATCTACTGGATAGCCTGACTCACGATACCGAATCGATACTGGTACAACAGGCGCGTGTGACCACCGAGCTTCAGGACGGGCTGATGCAAACCCGCATGGTGCCGTTCCAGCGCCATGCCCAGCGTCTCGGTCGCATTGTCAGGCAGGCAGCCGCCGAAACCGGCAAGCGAGCCGAACTCAATGTCGAAGGCGGTGGCGGCGAACTCGATCGGCAAATACTGGAACGAATGCTGCCTCCGTTTGAACATATTTTGCGCAATGCGGTGATACACGGTCTCGAGGATTCCAGAGGGAGAAAAAAAGCGGGCAAACCCGAGATCGGCCAGATCAATGTGCGCCTGCACCGCGAGGGCGCCGAAATGGTTATCGATGTCACTGATGACGGCGCCGGTCTGGATGTCGATGAGATTCGCAAAAAGGCGATTGCGCGTGGCCTGATGTCGCCCGAGCGCGAGGTCTCCGACGAAGACGCGTTGCTTTTCATTTTCGCACCCGGTTTCAGTACCGCAAGTGAGGTGACGCAGGCTGCCGGGCGTGGTGTTGGCCTGGACGTGGTACGCACCGAAGTCGAAAAACTCGGAGGTTCCGTCGGCGTCAGTTCGGTACCCGGCCAAAGTTGTAACTTTACCGTTCGTTTGCCGTTTACACTGGCGATCAGTCATGCGCTGATCGTACGCGTGGGTACCGAGCATTTTGCATTGCCGTTGACCACGGTCGAAGGTGTTGCGCGTGTCAACAGAACCGATCTCGAACGCTATCTGGCGTCGGAGATGCCGACATTCGAGTACGGTGGGCAATCTTATCGATTTGAGCACTTGTACCGGTTTATCGATGGTGAATCCACCGGGCTGCAGGAAGATGAAACCTCTGTTTCTGTGATCCTCGTAAGAGCAGGTGATCATTCCACGGCGCTGGTGACTGATGAATTGCTCGGCAGCCGCGAAATTGTTGTGAAGTCGGTTGGTCCCCAGGTATCTGCGATCCGGGGCGTATCCGGAGCGACCATTCTTGGCGACGGAAGCGTGGTGCTGATTCTCGATATGGGTGCGCTGGTTCGAGAGGCTGCGGATATCAGCGGGCCCGTGGCGCTACCGGCGGCGAGCGACACTGATCGCCGCACATTTGTGCTGGTCGTCGATGATTCGATTACGGTTCGCCGCGTGACGCAACGTTTGCTTGAGCGCAACGGCATGCGCGTGATGACTGCAAAGGACGGAGTGGATGCGATGGAGATGCTGCAGGAGCACAAACCGGACGTTATCCTTCTCGACATCGAAATGCCGCGTATGGATGGATACGAGCTGGCATCGTATGTACGCAACGACGCGCGGCTTGGAGACGTGCCGATCCTGATGATCACAAGCCGTGTCGGTGAAAAGCATCGCGCACGCGCAATCGAAATCGGAGTCAACGATTATCTTGGCAAGCCATACCAGGAAACACAGTTGCTGGATGCAATCGAACCGCTGGTCAGCGGAAAAGAGGATTGATCGATGTCTGCAGCAGCACAGGAGCTATACAGCCTTTTGATCCCGCTTTGGGATGAGCGACTTATCGTGCCACGCACCTGCGTGGCCGAGGTGATCAGTTTTATCAAACCCGATCCCATTGATGGTGCCCCGGAATGGTTGCTGGGCACAGTAAACTGGTCGGGCCGGGAGGTTCCCCTGGTATCGTTTGAAGGCGCCTGCGGTCGCAGCGTCGAAGAAAAAACACGCCGTACCCGCATAGTCGTGTTCCACGCGTTGCTGGGGCAACTGCGGCCTGCTTTTTTCGCAATACTGAGCAAGGGCTTCCCGCAACTCGTGCGCGTCAATCCTGATGTATTGCAGCCGGAAACCAGCAAGGGATTTTCCGATAAAAGCCCTGTTTTGTGCCAGCTCCGGATGATCAATGAGTACCCGCTGGTGCCGGATATTGAGCGCCTGGAAGAAATGATCCTGGCGGAAGTTGCCCCACCCGCGGGCTAACCACTAGATTTTTTGCTTCAGCAGGTCTCCATGCATTGCCTGGAGCAATACCACGCCTGCAATTGCCGCGGTTTCGGTTCTCAGTATTCGCGGACCCAGCATCACGGACTCAAAACCCGATGTGCGTGACATTTCGATTTCCCGAGGCGTCAGACCACCCTCGGGTCCGATCAAGAGCATGACCGGTTCCTCGTGATTCTGGTTGTTTCCATCAAATTCTGATTCGCCATGCGGATCCAGAACCAGTTTGCGGCCATGGAATGGCTGGCTTGTAAAATTGGCGATATCAACAATCGGATCCATTTGCGGTGGTATGCGACGACCGCATTGCTCGCATGCTGATTGTGCGACGCTTTGCCAGTGACGCAGACGGCTTGCTCTTTTGTCAGTGCTCAGACGTATTACACCGCGTTCGGCAGCGAGCGGCGCGATCCGGGTGACACCAAGTTCGGTTGCCTTTTGCACAATGAAATCCATGCGCTCGCCCCGGATGATCGCAATCGCCAGCGTCAGATCCAGGGGTGACTCCACCACATGTTCAACGGTATTTCCCAGCGCGACCTGCACGTCCTGTTTTTCAATATGTGTGATTGTTGCGTCGCGTTCTACACCCGATGTATCGAATAGCCGGATCGCATCGCCTGTATTGAGACGCAGGACTCGAATAGCATGATGCGCGGCATCGACACTCAGCTTTATGTCGGCGCAACCGCCAATGCTATCCGGGCTGAAAAATCGCCGCGGCCGTGGTTCAGGTCGGTTCATTCTTTCAGGGTAGCCTTGTTGATACCCTCGCGCGCCACATCAGCCATCAAATCGATTTGATCATGCGTGATCACATAGGGTGGTATGAAATAGACCACGTCACCCAGGGGACGTAGCAGAACACCGCGTGAAAGCGCATGCTGATAGACCTTGAGCCCGCGGCGTTCCTGCCAGGCATACAGCTTCCGGGCTGGCTTGTCCTGTACAAGCTCCATCGCCAGGATCATACCCGTCTGACGTATTTCGCCTACGTGCGGGTGATCCTGCAGATCGGCAACGGACTCAAACATTTTTCGAGCCAGGATGCGATTGTCGGCAATAACATCGCGTTGCTGGAACAGATCCAGCGTAGCAAGCGCAGCGCTGCAACCCAGAGGGTTGCCGGTAAAACTGTGAGAATGAAAAAACGCGGTCAGCTTTTTGTAGTCGTCGTAAAAAGCGGTATAGATATCGTCGGTCATCATGACAACGGACAGGGGAAGATAGCCACCGGTCAGACCTTTTGACAAACACATGAAATCGGGCGTGATTTCTGCTTGCTCGCAGGCGAACAGGGTGCCGGTGCGGCCAAAGCCCACCGCAATCTCGTCGGCGATCAGGTGCACCTCGTGGCGCGTGCACGCATCGCGCAACATGCGCAGATATACCGGGTCGTACATGCGCATGCCCGCGGCACCCTGCACCAGCGGTTCGATAATGACCGCGCAAACCTCGTCAGCATGCTCCTGCAATGCTTTTTCCATATCGGCAAAACGGCGTATCGAGTGCTCCGTCCAGCTCTCGCCGGGTTCGCAATCAAAGCAGTCGGGTGACGGAACCGTTATCGTGTCCATCAGCAGGGGACCGTAGGTTTGCTTGTACAGATCCACATTGCCGACCGCGAGCGCACCAAGCGTTTCGCCGTGATAACTGCCGCTCAGGGTAATAAATCGTTTTTTGTCCGCACGACCACGATTCAGCCAGTAGTGGAAGCTCATTTTTACCGCGATTTCTACCGCCGATGAGCCATTGTCTGCATAAAAACAGCGATCCAGTCCCTCTGGTGTCACTGCAACGAGACGCTCCGACAATCGAACCACCGGCTCGTGCGTAAAGCCTGCCAGCATGACGTGTTCCAGTGAATCCAGTTGTGCTTTTATCCCGGCATTGATGTGCGGGTTGCAGTGACCAAACAGGTTGACCCACCACGAGCTGATCGCATCCAGATAGCGGTTGCCGTCGAAGTCTTCCAGCCAAACACCATCACCCCGGCTGACGGGTATCAGCGGCAGCCACTCGTGATCTTTCATCTGCGTACATGGATGCCAGACGGAATCCAGGTCTCGTGTAACCATATCGCTGTTATTCATGGAATCGATTCTCGCGGCTGGAGACAGATCAGGCAAGCGCTCTTTACCCGCGGGGTGGTTGGCAGGCAAACTGCACGGCAATGAATATTGATCCGGAAACCGGTCTGCTGGATCAGGCGCGGCAGGCCGCAACACCGAACCAGGATGAACGCCCGGCCGGTAGTGAGCCCGAACTGATTGTGATCCACTGCATCAGCCTGCCACCCGGTGAGTTTGGCGGGCCGCATATCGACAATTTGTTTGCAAATTGCCTCGAGACCGATGCGCACCCCTATTTTGCGGAAATCAGTGATATGCGGGTCTCGGCTCACCTGCTGATACGGCGCGATGGGGAGATCATTCAATACGTACCATTCCATGCCCGAGCCTGGCATGCGGGCGAGTCCAGTTATTGCGGGCGCAGTGCATGTAACGATTTCTCGATTGGTATCGAGCTTGAAGGCTGTGAGAAAACTCCATATTCCAGCGAGCAATATGAGCGTCTTGCCGAAGCCATCAGTGCGCTTTTGCGCCGCTACGAGAGTCTCAGCCGTGAGCGCATCAGCGGCCACAGCGATATTTCTCCTGGAAGAAAAACGGACCCCGGTGATGTATTTGACTGGGATCGCCTCGATCAGCTATTAAATCACCGTGCCGGGCGAAATTGACTTGTAGCTCCGGTAATTCTGGGTCATTCTGGATGGCTAAATGAATCTCATCGCATTATTCCTCGGGCTGGGTATCGAAAGGCTGGTAACAAACCTGCTGCATCTGCGTGAGCCGCGCTGGTTCGATGCATATTTCGATTGGGGTCTGAAACACTTGTACAAGCAACGCTTGCTGAGTTCTGCAGCAGTTGCTGTCGTCATGATTCTTGTCCTTGTTTTGCCGGTGCTCGCTGTCAGCCTTTTGTTTGCCGACAGGTTGTTTGGTGTTCTCTATATTGCATTCGCAGTGTTCATTTTGTTGTTGTCGCTGGGCCCGCGCGATCTGGTCGAGGAGGTTGACGAGTTTTGCGAGGCAAAACTACGTGGGGACGAAGAAGGCGCGCAAAGGGTTGCCAAGGAGCTGGTGGAGACATCCTTGCCTGATGATGAAATCGAGCGTGCAGAGATGCTGGAAGAAGCCATATTCGTGCAGGCAAACAATCGCGTTTTCGGGGTCGTGTTCTGGTTCATGATTCTTGGTCCGGTGGGCGCGTGGATGTTTCGTGTCTCGGATCTCATGCGCCGGCGCGCAGTTTTCGAGTGCGGCCGGGTGGCGGAATCGGGTGATGAGGTTCCTTGCTACGGTGAGGCGGTGCAAGCAGTGCACGGTGTGCTTACCTGGGTTCCTGCGCGGCTGCTCGCAGTAGGTTATGCCTTGTCCGGCAGCTTCGAGAGTGCGGTATCGGACTGGAGAGCCTACTATCTGAGCTGCGCGGACAAATTTTTTGTCGTCAACGACCGGGTTGTCGCCTGTGTCGGTCGCGGTGCACTCGGTGAGACCGGACCCAGCGATGAACCCATGGAAGTTCTTGCAACGCGCGGTGCTTTGCAGCTGGTTACGCGCACACTGATTATCTGGTTGTTCTTTATTGCGATACTGACCCTGTTCGGCTGGGCCGTTTGAGCGATGCGTTTGCTGCGCGCGCTGATCCCCGCGTGTGCGCTTGTTTTGTCCGGCTGCGGTGCTGCTGACCCACCGGGCCAACCGCCACATACATCAGAAAACACAAACCAGAATCAGACAGCCGGCCAACCACAGCTGCGAATGATTTCTCTGGCACCGCATCTGACGGAGCTTGCCTTTGCAGCAGGTGCGGGGGGCACACTGGTCGGTGTTGTGGAATACAGTGATTACCCGGTTGCTGCAAAATCTCTGCCGCGTATTGGTGATGCATTTCGTATCGATATAGAGCGAGTGATGGCGCTGAACCCCGATCTGGTGCTTGCCTGGTCATCCGGAAACTCGAAACAAATGGTTGAGCTGTTGGCTGCCCAGGGAATTCCGGTGACTACACTGGAACCTGTGCATCTTGAACAAATCGCCGAACAAATCGAATTTATTGGTCATCTGGCCGGCACCGAAGAACAGGCACGTATCAGCGCAATCGAATTTCGTAATCGCCTCGCGAGTCTTGAGCGTGATTTTGCTGCGCGTGACAACATATCCGTGTTCTACCAGATATCGTCACAACCGCTGTACACGATCAACAAGGACCAGATCATCAATGAGGCAATAGCATTTTGCGGTGGAAGCAATATTTTTGCCGATCTCGATGATCTGGCGCCGGTGGTTGGCCTGGAGGCCGTGGTATCGCGAGATCCGGCGGCCATGATTGCACCGCAGATTGCTGATGAAGACCCGCTTGCGCGCTGGCGATCGTTTGTCACCATGACCGCGGTTCGCAGCAATAACCTGTATACGGTCGACGCGGATCTTGTGGCGCGGGCCACGCCGCGCCTGCTCGATGGTGTCAGGCAAATCTGCGAAGCCCTGGATTCAGCCCGCGCAAAACACCCGCGCAAAAAAGAATAGCGTTGTGTTATTCCTCAAAGCGGCTGCGGTTCCACAGCACTTCCTGACCCGATTCATGCCGCGCCAGTACGCGCGCGATGACAAATAACAAATCGGACAGGCGATTGAGATATTTCAGTGAATTCTCGTTCAATTGTGCGCCTTTCGACAGCGTCATGACTCTGCGCTCGCTGCGCCGGCACACGGTGCGCGCCAGGTGACAGGCGGCGGCCGCCACTCCACCGCCGGGCAATATGAACTCTTTCAGACGCGGCAAATCTTTGTTGAACGCATCGAGTTGCCGCTCAAGACGGGTGACCATGTCTTCGCTTATGGCCACGTGCCCGGGTATGCAAAGCTCGCCCCCAAGATCGAACAAATCGTGCTGCACCTCGACCAGGCATTCGACCACAGACCCTGGCAGATCGGCGGTTGCGAGTACCAGTCCAATACAACTGTTTGTCTCGTCGATACAGCCGATAGCTTCGACACGAATGTCGTCCTTGTCAACGCGAGAACCATCACCGAGACCCGTCGTGCCCTGGTCACCGGTACGCGTATATATTTTGCTTAACCTGTGTCCCATGATTATCGATTCAAACTATAACGCAGTGTCGCATAGATACCGCGCTCTGCGCTGTTGAATCCATTGGCCGTCTGGTAATCGCGATCCAGCAGATTTTCGATTTTGATATTGGCCGCCCAGTTGCGGCCCAGCGCCACGTTGGCAGTTGCATTGGCCAAAACATAACCACCCAGCGTCACCGGTTGTGGAAAGCCAAAGTCCTTGCGGTCATCGCTGGCCAGTACTTGCAAGCCAAAGCGGTGTGGGCCCACCTGCCGGGCAATACTGGTCGTCAGCGAGCGTTTTGCGCGGCGGAACAAGCGCTGGTTGTCGCTGGTGTTTTCCGGGTCCTGGAATATCGCTTCGGCGTGGAACCACCACAGATCGGTGGACAATTCGTAGGATGTTTCGATGCCACGGATGCGCGCCTTG
>CBDUSC010000003.1:0-24154 GCA_965369735.1 uncultured bacterium | reverse complement strand
GGTACGCAAGATGTAGCCGCCTTCATCGGCATCGGTTACGAATTGCTCCACGGTATCCCGTAACCGATTGCGTTCATTTTCATCTTCGATCCGCGATGAAACACCAATACCACTGCCACGCGGCATAAAAACAAGATATCGCGACGGGAGTGTAATAAAGGTAGTCAGCCGCGCACCCTTGGTACCCAGCGGGTCCTTGATCACCTGGACGAGAAGCTCGCTTCCTTCCTTGACAAGCTCACGTATCGGTTGCTCCGCTGCGCACCCAAAGCCGTTGCCGTTGGATGGACGACGAGCAATATCAGATGCATGAAGAAAAGCAGTTCGTTGCAGGCCAATTTCTATAAAGGCAGCCTGCATACCCGGCAGCACACGGGATACACCACCTTTGTAAATATTGCTGATCAGACCACGATGGCTGGAACGCTCCAGGTGCACCTCCAGCACTACGCCGTTCTCAACCACGGCAGCACGAGTTTCACGCAGTGATACGTTGACCAGTAATTCCTGTTTCATGCGGCGTCGTGCTTTGCTGTACAGGAAAACCATACGCCCGACTTGAGAAGCAGCCTGGCGGTCTCAAACACGGGCAGACCCATGACCCCGGAGTAGCTACCCTTCAGATTCTCGATAAACACCGCCGCGCCGCCCTGTATGGCATAAGCACCTGCCTTGTCCGATGGTTCCCCGGTTTCCCAATAGGCGTCGATCTCTTCATCGAGCAATTCTCTGAATGTCACTTCACTGAGGTTGACCAGGCTGTCTTCGCCAGCATCGGTAACCAGTGCGACCGCGCTGATCACCGTATGGCAGCAACCCGACAACATTCTGAGCATACGTTGGGCATCGCTGCGATCAGCGGGTTTGCCCAACACTCTGTCACCGAGTACGACCGCGGTATCTGCTGCGAGCACCACGTTTTTCCGGTCTTGCCCCGTCTGCTGCCAGCCAGCCCGAGCCTTTTCCAGTGCCACCCGGCGCACATAATCCATTGGTGATTCTGCATCCAGGCGGGTCTCATCAACGTCGACCGCGTGCACACGATAGGCGACGCCGATCTGATCCAGCAGTGCGGCTCGCCGGGGTGACGCGGAGGCAAGAATGACGCGGGTTTCATCCATCGGAGCAGTTTCCGGAAATCGACCTTCTGTTGCAAGAACACAACGAATCGCAATGTCGTTTTATTGCATCAGGCGCGATGATACGGGTGATTGTTGAGCACCGACCAGGCCCGGTAGAGCTGCTCAGCGGTGAGCACCCGCACCAGCCCGTGCGGCAAGGTCATGGCCGACAGGGACAGGCTGAGATCGGCCCGATCCAGGCATTCCCGGGCCAGGCCATCGGGGCCGCCAATCAGAATCGATACATTGCGGCTGGATTGCAGCCAGCCATCCAGGCGAACCGCCATTTGTGCTGTATCCAGCGTCCGGCCCGCAACATCCAGCGCAACCACGATATCGCCATCGTTGATTGCCGCCAGCATGCGTTTGCCCTCATCGGCAACGGCTCTGGCAGCGTCAGCGTTTCGGGTACGTTTTCCAAGGGGAATTTCCCTGAGATTCAGCGCGCATTCGCGTGGCATTCGGCCGGCGTACTCGTCAAACCCCTGTGCAACCCAGGCAGGCATGCGAGTGCCCGCTGCGATCAATTGAATGTGCATGGCGGTAGTTGCATCCTGGAACCCGCAGATTTGGCTGCGCCACAGATCATGCAGCGTTCAGCTCTGCAAGGGCAGTACTTTGCGATGTTGCGCGCTGATGTCCCAGAGTTTTTCCAGGTTATAGAAATCGCGTATGCGCGGGAGCATGACGTGCAGTATGACTTCCTCCAAATCCACGAGCACCCATTCGCCTTCGCCCTGTCCTTCCATACCCAGTGGTTTGAATCCGTCTACGCGAACTTTTTCAACCACCTGATCAGCCAGTGATTTTACGTGTCGGCTGGAGGTACCGCTGGCCACAATCATGGTATCGGTAATGCTGGTGAGATCACGTACATCCAGTACGGCGATGTCGATGGCTTTGAGGTCTTCAAGTGCCTCTACGACCATCTGACTCAGTATGATTTTCTCCATTCAACTCCTCTGTTGGTTTTTTGCCAATTCAATCCTTTGACCGGGTATAGCAGCCCGACTTTTCAATCAGATTGCGCACACTATCCGGCACCAGGAACCGCGGGTCACCGCCCTCGCCGACCAGCCCACGAACCGCGGACGAGGAAATTTCCAACTGCGTCACCGCGTGCACAAATATTGTACCCGAGCGTTGTTCGACCAGTTGCCGGCCATCCATGGTCCGTTTGTCCGCCAAAAGCCCGCCCAGCGGACCCGTATCGGGTACTGTCCAGCCTGGCCTGTGCGCTACGATCAAATGCGCCAGCTGTAACAGCTTGCGCCACTCATACCACTGCGGCAAGCCCAAAAACGCATCCATGCCGACGATCAAACACAGGGCGCGGTCGGGGTACTCGGCCCGCAAATCCGACAGAGTCTCAACCGTATAGGCGGGCCCGTCGCGTCGCGTTTCGCGGTCATCAACAATAAATCCCGGTTGCCCGGCAACGGCTGCCTGAACCATCGACAACCGTGTCTGCGAATCAGCGACCGTGGAATCGCGGTGCGGGGGTGTGCCGCAGGGGACAAAACGTATTTCATCCAGCTCCAGCATTTGTTGCAGTTCAAACGCCGTTCGCAAATGTCCATAGTGAATGGGATCGAAGGTACCGCCAAATATTCCAATCGAACTCATATTCGGGTCGGGTTCAGCCTGCCTGAGCCAGCGGTGTCGCAGTTCCAGCGGCCAGCGCACATGTCAGCGCCTGCAAACAGGCCCAGGCATCACCGCGCCGCGCACCCTTGATGGTGGCATCCGTCTGCGCAGCCTGCAGCACCAGCATATGCGCACTGACGAGATCGTGGCGCCGCAGCGCCGATGCAATCAGCGATTGGCGGGATTTCCAGATTCGGGCAGACGCCATCGCTGCGCTGATCGATGTACCACAGTTGACTGAATGCGCCAGGCTCGCCAACGAGCGGATCTCACGAACCAGCGCCCAGGAAATCAATACCGGCTCCACACCTTCCTGCCTGAGGCCCGACAGCACTCGCAAACAGCGTTTCAGATCGCCACCGACCGCTGCATCCGCAAGCTGGAATACATCAAAGCGCGAACTGTCACCTACCGACGCACGCACGGCCTCGGAGTCCACTTTGCCCGGCCCGTTTAGTAACAAAAGCTTTTCGATTTCCTGCTGGGCAGCCAGGAGATTGCCCTCGACCCGATCGGCGAGCAATGCAACCGCCTCACAATCCGGGTTCAGACCCGCTGCCCGCATACGGGCGCTGATCCAGCCGGGTAGCCGTTTTTCATCAATGCTGAATATCGGGCAAAATACACCGGCGGATGACAGGGCTTTGACCCATTTGGAATTTTGAGCGGTCCGATCCAGCCTGGCAGAAATTACCAGCAACGCCGTATCCTGCGGCGGTTCCTCGACATAGTCGAGCAACGCGCGCGAACCGGTTTGACCGGGCTTGCCGGTTGGTAAACGCAGTTCCAAAAGGCGTTTGTCCCCGAACAGGGACATGCTGCTGCCCGCTGCGGTCAGCGAGTCCCAGTCAAAGCCGCGATCGGCCACCATGACCGTGCGCTCATCATAGCCCTGGATCCGGGCGGCAGCGCGCACCTTGTCGCAGGCTTCCGTGACAAGCAGGTGCTCGTCGCCAGCGACCAGGTATACGGGGGAAAAAGCGGAGTCCAGCTGCTGCTGCAGGTTATCGGCGTTTATCTTCACTCAGTATCACAAATAAGCTTGTGCATTCATCATACTCCTGGCACCCGATACCGCCAACAGCGTCACTCGCAGATCGAGGCCACTGACTCCACGGCCAGCCGCGGTTTGGGTTTCGCACGGCCTGTGGCGTGCCCCGGCATGTAACCGACGCGAAACAGTAGTAGCGGCTCCCGACAGCCAGGCACAAGACTGATGAGCGCGGGCCGCAGTGTTTCAACCTGCATCGGAGTATCAATGGGCTGAAAAGCAATGCCTAGATTGGTTGCAGCAAGACTCATGCGCTGGTATGCCTGGCCGCACAACAGCCGGCTGGCCGTCGATCGATCTGCCGCCGCCATCAGGATCAGCCCCGGCGCATAACCCGGTTCATAACCCAGTGAAAAGCCCAGCGAATGGCCTGTGAATGCAGCATGACCATCGGGACCCGCGGTGAGGCGCGACATGGCACGCGTTAGCAGGCGCCGGGCAAAGCCCTGGCCTGACACTGCAGCACTCCAGACTCTTGCTTCTTCCCGATACTCGTTGCGAGCGAACTGGATTGCATCGGCCTGCGTGCCCAATTCACCGATCGCGGCTTTTGCAGTCGAATCAGGTACCGCGTGCAGGTCGATTCCCGGTTCCAGGCAAAATTCCCGCAACCAGGCAATGTCATCATTTTCTATATTCTTTTTCTCAAACTTGCCCGTCCAGGTACGCCGTGAGGCTATGACATCGAACAATGCCGAATCGCGTCCGTGTTCCATCGGGCACCCGGGTAGCAAACGTACAATCGCAGCCGGTGAATGACCATTATTCGAGAGCGATAACTGCCAACCGAATTCAAAATGTTCTGCTGCAATAATCAGGTTTTCCAGCGCACAACCCAGACTGATATGCAGCCCCCGGTTGTCGCTATCGATATGCGGCAAGCAACGGGATTCATCCGCGAATATTTCAATGCAATCGGCGTGTACAGAAAATCGCCAGGGTTGTGCGTTATACAATGAAGGCGCAAGCACAGCGTAGCGCAACAAAAACATCAGGCGCTGCTGAGCCGGTCCCTGGACGGGAAAATCCTGAGCCGAGACACGCCAGGGTTTCAGGTTTCCCGCATAAACAGCCATTTCCTCATCCAGGACCACGCGCCGGTGAAACATCGGGCTTGTCGTCAAGCGTCATTTCTATCATGGCGATCACCAGCAACACATAACCCAGCAATTCGGTGATTTCCTCCGCCGCCAGTTTAACGATACGCTGATAGTTGTCGCCCATGATCGCTTCCCAGAAATCACTTTGACCAAATACTCGCGAAAAAGCCAAAATAATAGTCAGTGCGGCAAACAACAATCCAAACCATGATCTCTGTTTCATCCAGCGCCAGGATTCGCTTACCCGATCACGCCATCGGACAAAAACAAAGATGCTCCCAATCAACGAAAGATACACCGGTATTTGCCACATGCTGCGGCCCACCAGGACCTCAAAAAAGTAGTCCTGCTCACGGATCAACATCAGGGCCTGCAACACAGCAATAGCAAGCGCAACCAAACGACGGTGATCGTTTCGCGTGACTACCCATATGGACAACAGCAAACCAGTTGCCAGAAATCCGGATTGCAACAGCTCTACCCTGGAGAACTCGCTGTTGCCCAGATCGTCATCGGGCGTTGCCTGAACAAACAGGTTCAACCCGTCCGGACCTGACTGCGACATCCACACCAGGCCCTGGAAAAACAATGCAACAAGAAAAAAATATAGGAAAAATCGCAGTACCGTTTTGTCCCGCATACCGCGCATCATACAGCAGCAGCAATATCAGGCTCGCAACGAGTGGTGAACGTCGGGGTGCCATCGGACTCGACAAGCCCGTGACGATGCAGCCAGCGGAGTGGGTCGTCTGCGTCGCACTCAAACCACTTTTCTGCGGAACCGAGCCGAAAACTGTAACCCCAGCAATTCATGTCCTGCATCATGCGCGCGCGCCCAAAGCCCGGAAGATGGTCAGCAAGCAGAATCTGCAGATAACAGACAGCATTTTCTTCGTCATAGTCGCCACCTGCATTGGTATGCAACGCATTGCGCCTGCCCGGTGACATGCAAATGTAATGACAGGCTTCATGCAAAACCGAATGCAATGGTGTATCCGCTCTGGCATGCAATTCAAAACCGGTCAGACCTGCTTCGGTGTCGCCCCAGTATGAGCCCGGGATAGCTGCGCCGGTCCCATGAACGCGAAGCTCCAGGCCATAGCACTCGAGCAAATACGCCAGCCTCTTTGTCGGGTACTCGCCTGCTCTCAGGACATCCATCATGGTCCCTGGGGACCATTACTACCGGCGGCTGCCAGTGTGCGGGATACCTGACGCACCAGGTCGCGCGCCAGCGCCTCGCGGATATTCGACTCCTCGCGCTGTTTGCCAAGCACATCTGTTTCGTCATAAGTGTAGTCGCGGCGGAGACTGAGTCGTTGCGGTTCGATCATTTGCCGGCCATCGATGATCAGGACAAATTCCAGCTTGTAAAACACTATGAATTCCAACGGAATGTTTTCGCGAGACACCGTCAACAATTCCTGGCCGGAACGATCCTCCCGGATCTGCAATATCGCTGTTGCAGAGGATCTGCTTGTGGTCACTTCCATGCCAGCTGACTGCAGTGTCTCTTGCATCAACCGGTAAAAATCAGAATAACGATCGCGTGTATCGATATAGGTAACCTGCATTTCCTTGGGGAAACCCTCGAATCCCTGCAAACGAAACCCGCACGCGGAAGGTTGCAGAAGGATCAAAATCAGGCAGGAAATTTTTATTTTATACGACCACATTGACCAGCTTCCCTGGCACCACGATTACGCGACGCACTTCTTTGTCCGCGATAAATCGCTGCACGTTTATATCGGCGAGCGCCGCACCCTCTATGGATTTCTTGTCTGCGTCGGCAGCAACCGCAACGCGACCACGCAGCTTGCCATTGACCTGCACAATAATTTCTACCGTATCCTGCGCCAGTGCACCTGTATCGACAACCGGCCAGCGCTCATTGACAACGGCTGTCTCATGACCCAGCTCATACCACAGCGCGTGGGATACATGCGGCACGATTGGCGATAGCATCAGCACAACAGCTTCCAGCACTTCCTGCACCACCGCACGACCCTGGGAACTGTCGTCATCGAACTTCTGCACGGCATTCATCAGCTCCATGATTGCAGCCACCGCCGTGTTGAACGTGTAACGCCGACCGACATCGTCACCAACCTTGGCAATCGTCTCGTGCAACTGCCGGCGCAAATCCTTTTGCGCCGAATCAAGCACAGCGGAATCCAGATTCTCGACAGGCCCGGCGGATATATGCTCCGCAGCAGCCCGCCACAGACGTTTCAAAAATCGCGACGAGCCCTGCACGCCCTTTTGCGACCATTCCAGTGACTGCTCCGGTGGCACATTGGATACACCGAACAGGCGTACGGTGTCCGCACCGTATTTGTCGATGAGACTTTGCGGGTCCACCGTATTGCCACGCGACTTGGACATCTTGTGGCCATCTTTGAGGACCATACCCTGGGTCAGCAGGCGAGCGAACGGTTCGCCAGCATCCACAAGGCCGATATCGCGCATCAGTTTTTGATAAAACCGCGCATACAACAAATGCAAAATCGCATGCTCCACCCCACCGATATACTGATCCACAGGTAACCAGTAGTTGGCGCGATCATCCAGCATTGCATCATCGCTTCCCGGGCAGGCATACCGCGCGAAATACCATGATGATTCAACAAAAGTATCGAATGTGTCCGTTTCGCGCTGTGCATTACCCCCACAATCGGGGCATGACACGTTCAACCACTCCGGCATGTCGTGCAGCGGTGAACCATGACCGGTAAATGCGACATCTTCTGGTAGTACCACCGGCAGATCTGCCTCAGGGACTGACACTGGCCCGCAATCGGGGCAATTGATCATCGGTATCGGCGTGCCCCAATAACGCTGGCGCGATACACCCCAGTCGCGTAATCGGTAATTGATACGCCGGTGACCGCGACCGGATTTTTCGAACTCATCCGCCATGGCATCAAATGCCTGTTTCGATGTCATGCCGTCGAATCGATCGGAATTGATCAGGGTCCCGTACGCCATGTTCGGTCCGTTGGCCAGATCAACCCCGGATCCGTCATCAGGCTCGATGACCTGCACAATCGGCAAACCATAGTGTGATGCAAATTCCCAGTCGCGCTGGTCATGACCCGGTACTGCCATGATCGCGCCCGTGCCATAGGTCATCAGGACAAAGTTGGCCACCCAAACCGGCACCCGCTCACCAGTGACCGGGTTGATCGCATCAATACCCAGCGGCATGCCCTTCTTTTCCATTGTCTCCAGCGCCGCTTCTGCAGTCTGGCTGGTTTTGCAGTCTTTGATAAACGCCTGCACTTCGGGGTTGTCTTGCGCTGCCCGCAGCGCCAGCGGGTGCTCGGCCGCGACTGCCATATACGTCGCACCCATCAGCGTGTCGGGGCGCGTCGTAAATATTTTCAGTTGTTCATCCGAGCCATCGATATCAAACCCGATCTCCACACCCTCGGATCTGCCAATCCAGTTGCGTTGCATTGTGCGCACTGAGTCCGGCCATCCATCCATCGTCTCGAGTTCATCGAGCAACTCATCAGCGTAGGCGGTGATTTTCATAAACCATTGCGGAATCTCGCGGCGTTCCACCGGCGCGCCGGATCGCCAGCCGCAGCCATCTATTACCTGTTCGTTGGCCAGCACCGTCTGATCGACCGGATCCCAATTGACCACCGCGCTCTTTTTATATACCAGGCCTTTGTCGAACAACTTTGTAAACAGCCATTGTTCCCACCGGTAGTACTCCGGCTTGCAGGTCACCACCTCGCGATGCCAGTCATAGGCATAGCCGAGCTGAGCAAACTGCACTTTCATCTCCTCGACATTGGCGTACGTCCATTTTGCAGGCGGTACTTTGTTCTGTATGGCGGCATTTTCTGCGGGCATGCCAAAGGCATCGAAACCCATTGGTTGCAGCACGTTTTTTCCAAGCATGCGGTGATAGCGTGTGATGACGTCGCCAATCGTGTAATTGCGTACATGACCCATGTGCAGGCGCCCGCTGGGATACGGCAGCATGCTAAGACAATAGAATTTCTCGCGCTCGGGGTCTTCGGTGACCGCAAACGAATCATTGTCGGCCCAATAACGCTGCGCCTCGGGCTCGATGACTTCAGGTTTGTAGATCGTGTCCATAGGGTCGCAAAGGATACCGTACCTGAGCGGCAAGCAACATCAGGATTGCCAGGATCACGACCAGCCAGTTCCCGGTAATGACATACGGGGTCGCACCCCGGTACGGCGGGATATTGGCGACCAGGACATCGGGTTTGAATTGAGGGGACATTTGCTCGACTGTACCGTCGGCTGCAATGACCGCTGATACGCCGGTATTCGTCGCGCGCAGCATGTAGCGACCACTTTCGATTGCGCGCATGCGGGCAATCTGCAGGTGTTGGTGCGGCGCAATCGAGTCACCAAACCAGGCGTCGTTACTGATGTTGACCAGCAAGGTCGCCTGCGGCAAAAAAACCAGCTGCTCGGCCCCATAGGCATCTTCATAGCAAATCGATAATGCAACCGGTTGCCCGGCCAGCGTCAGCGGCGACTGATCGGCATCGCCCGCATCGAAATCCACATACGGCAGGTTTCTCAGGCGCATCCATTCGCGGATGAATGCCGGAACCGGGAAATACTCGCCGAACGGTACAAGATGACGTTTGAAATAGAATTCGCGCGTGTCGGTCAGCGCCATCGCCGAATTACTGAAACGCCCGTTTTGACGATCGATGCTGAGTATGCCAAGCAAAATCTCCGTATTGTTTTGTTGCGCCTCGATTTGCACGGCTGACAGGTAGTCTTCGAATCTGTCGGCGAGCCCGGGCACTGCAGCTTCAGGCCAGATGACAAGATCTGCATCCCAGTGTTCGCGACTCAGCCCCAGGTATAGCGCCTTTGTCGGTTCTCTTTGCTCCGGCAGCCACTTTTGATCCTGCGGTATCGCGCCCTGAATGAGTGCGGCGCGCACGGTTATGTTATCCGCTTGCGTCCATTGCAGCGATGACAGCCATGCACCGGCAAGCAGCACCGATAGCAATGCGGACAAAGCGATAAAGCCGGGCTTGCGATTGTTTACACCACCCGCACCCCAATTCGTGGACAGAATAATCGCTATCAGGCCCGCGATAAACGCGACGACGAGGCTAACGCCGTAAACACCGGCAACCGGCGCATAACCCGCCAGCCAGGTATCGGTCTGGCTGTAACCCAGCGACAGCCAGGGGAAGCCTCCGAACAACCAGCCACGCAACCATTCCATGAGCAGCCAGCCCGCGGGCAGCGTCAACCAGAACCACGCAGTTTGTTGCCGGCAAAAGCGAACCAGTACATATCCCAGCAATCCATGATAGGCGCCCTTGATCAACACAAGGCACAACATCAGGAACAACGCGAGTAGTACTGGAGCGTTCCCAAAAATATGGATACTGATGTAAAGCCAGTATGTACCGGTCAGGAAGGCACCCGTGCCGTACAACATTCCGCGGCGGGCGGCTACCCGCGGCGACACATCCTGCCAGCACAAAAACAGCATGGCCAAAGACAGTGGCGCCGACCACCCAAGGTAAAATGGCGCAAACGCCACAGGCAGTACAAGACCCGAAGCCAGCGCGATCCAATCCCCATATCGCGCGATCATGACGGGTGGTTTCAGTGGTCCCCGCATTCGACGTGCTTCAGCCGTGACCAGGGAGCGGGCGATGAGACGCTGGCAAACGCATGCTCAGAGTATCGATACGACGTCTGCCAACACGTGTCACTTCAAACACGTATGGTTTTACAGTCACCGACTCACCGCGTTTTGGCAAGCGGCCCAACTCATGCATGACCAGCCCACCGAGCGTGTCGTACTCCTCGTCGCTGAGCGACGCACCAAAGTAATCGTTGAAATCCTCGATCCGGGTCAGCGCTCTCAGAGTAAAGCTGCCGTCGGTATCCATGCGAATGTCCTCAGCACCCTCGATATCGTGCTCGTCATCAATCTCGCCGACGATCTCCTCCAACACGTCTTCAATGGTCAGCAAACCGGAGACACCGCCGTACTCATCGACAACTATCGCAATGTGATTCTGGCTATCGCGAAATTCCTTCAACAGAACATTCAGCCGCTTTGACTCGGGGATAAACACTGAGGGCCGCAGACATTCCTTGATATCAAAATTGTCGTCGCCGTTTTCAGCAAAAAACCTCAGCAAATCCTTGGCAAGCAATATGCCAACCACTTCGTCCCTGTCTTCGCCAATCACAGGGAAACGGGAGTGACCGGACTCAATTATCAGCGGCAAGAGTTCATCGGGCGTCGCATCACGTTCAACCACAACCATATGTGAGCGCGGAATCATGACATCACGCGCCTGCGAGTCGGTCATATCGAATACGCCGAGCAACATGGCACGCTCATCTGCCTCGAACAAATCTTCGCTTGCAGCCAGTTTTATGGATTCAATGGCTTCTTCGCGATCCCGCGGCGCCCGAGCGAACTTTTTCCTGATTCTCGCAAGCAAACCGTCCGGTCGGAGATCGGTTTTTCCTGGAGGATGGTCGTCAGACATTTAAGGAACCTCTGATATATTCCGGGCGAAGTAGATTGTTATTAAAAATGTCCAGATTCAAGGCGTGAATCGTACGTAATAGCTGGCTATTGCGTAGATCCACAACGCAGAAGCTGGACATTTTGGATGCAAGATACGAGTTCATGAACAGATCAGAGGTTCCTCAAGTAATGGTCCTCAAAAAATGGGTCGCTGGCGCGATTCAATCGGCCTTGTATGGATCCGAATACCCTAATTCACCGAGAATTTCCACTTCCCGGCGCTCCATGACATCGGCCTGAGCGTCGCCCCTGTGATCATAGCCCAGCAAATGCAGCGTGCCATGCACCACCATGTGCGCCCAATGCGCTTCCGGATCCTTGCCCTGCTCACTTGCTTCGCGTACGACGACGGGTGCGCAAATTACAATATCACCCAACAATGGCAACTCCACGCCATCCGGTATTGAGGCCTGGAAAGACAGCACATTGGTCGATCTATCCATCGCTCGATATCGGCTGTTCAGCATTCGGCTTTCATCTTCATCAACGATACGAATCGCGATTTCCGCTTCATCACCATGGTCACCATGATCTCGCAATGCGGCACTGATCCAGCTGTGAAGCTTTGATTCATCAGGCGTATCCGTATTTTGACAGCTTATCTGTACAGCGAGATCGAGATTCATGAGTCGTCATTGCCATGATTGTCATAGGCCTCAACAATTTTCTGCACCAGTGGATGACGCACGACATCACGTGCATCAAACCATGTAAAACGTACACCCTTGACCCGTTTCAATACATCTATGACCTGACGCAAACCCGATTGTTGCCCGCGTGGCAGATCCGTTTGTGTTATATCGCCCGTCACCACGGTTTTGGATCCAAAACCGATGCGGGTCAAAAACATCTTCATCTGCTCCGGTGTGGTGTTTTGTGCTTCATCGAGAATCACGAATGCATCGTTGAGCGATCTGCCGCGCATGTATGCCAGCGGTGCAACTTCGATGACATTTCGCTCGATCAACCGGCCAACGCGTTCAAAACCCAGCATGTCATACAAGGCGTCATAAATCGGTCGCAAATAAGGATCGACTTTTTGCGCCAAATCGCCAGGCAAAAATCCGAGGCGCTCCCCCGCTTCTACTGCCGGCCGCACAAGGATAAGACGACGAACCTCGTCGCGATCCAGTGCTTCAACCGCGCGCGCCACGGCAAGAAAGGTTTTGCCGGTTCCGGCAGGGCCGATGCCAAAAGTCAGATCCGCCGAGCGCATATTGTCCAGGTATGCGCGCTGGTGCTCACCCCTCGCCCTGATGGGCCCACGCCGCGTACGGATCGCATCACCGGCCTCCTGAGACACATCGCTGCGTCCGCTTTCCTGCAAATGCAGGTTAAGCTGTTCTGCATCGATGGTTTCCTCGCCAGCAAGCTCATAGAGCTCATTCAGCAACCGCACGGCCTGGCGCGCCGGCGCTTCATCACCGAAAACCCGGCACTGGTTGCCACGGTTTCGGATTTCCACGCCCAAACGTTCTTCGATCTGACGCAAGTGTGTATCAAACTGGCCGCAAAGATTCGCCAGCCTGCCGTTGTCGTCGGGTTCCAGAGAGATATCGTATGAGATGCCGTCCAACGGATATAAGCCCTCTCAGGCAGTGCGTGCAATGTCGTAGTCGATCAAGCGGCCGCGTAACGAATTTGGCAGTGCTTCGGTAATCGTGACATCAGCAAACTGATCGATCAGGGTTGCGTCACCATCAAAATTGACCCAGCGGTTATTCTCAGTGCGTCCGGCCAACTGTCGTGGACTCTTTTTGGACGGTTTCTCGATCAAAACGCGCTGCGTGGTACCGACCATAGCCCGGCTGATCTCCTGCGCCTGCTGATTGATTCGTTCCTGCAGCATACTCAAGCGTTGTTGCTTTATTTTGTGCGGTACGTCATCGGGGAACGACGATGCGGGCGTACCCGGTCTCCGGCTATAGATAAAGCTAAAGCTCTGATCGAACCCGATTTCTGCAATCAGCTTCATCGTATCCTCAAAGTCGCGGTCGGTTTCCCCCGGAAACCCCACAATAAAATCAGACGATATGCTGATATCAGGTCTTAGCTCCCGCAGTTTGCGGATCTTTTGCTTGTATTCCAGCACCGTGTGTCCACGCTTCATCAAAGACAACACTCGATCCGATCCGCTTTGCACCGGAAGATGCAGATAGTTCGCAAGTTTTGGCACATCGCCATACGCACGAACAAGCGCATCGGAAAACTCGATCGGATGCGAGGTTGTGAAGCGGATACGCTCGATACCATTGACAGCTGCAATGTAATGTATCAGCGTTGCGAGATCGGCTATTGATTCATCGTGCATGGGTCCGCGATAGGCATTTACGTTTTGACCCAGTAAATTGACTTCACGAACACCCTGGTTTGCAAGCCGCACAACCTCTGCAACGACATCATCGAACGGCCGGCTGATTTCCTCGCCGCGCGTATAGGGCACAACACAAAATGTGCAGTACTTGCTGCAACCCTCCATAATCGAGACAAATGCCGTTGCACCCGCTGCGCGCGGTTTTGGCAGGTTGTCAAATTTTTCGATCTCGGGAAAGCTGATATCGATGACGGATGGGTGGCCGCTGCGTACCTTGTCGATCATCTGCGGCAGGCGATGAAGGGTTTGCGGACCAAATACGAGATCGACGCAAGGTGCGCGTTCGATAATGGACTCGCCTTCCTGGCTGGCCACGCAACCGCCGACACCAATCACCAGTGCAGGGTTTTGCTCCTTGAGTGCGCGCCACCGACCCAGCAGGGAAAACACCTTTTCCTGCGCCTTTTCGCGCACAGAGCAGGTGTTTAGCAGCAAGACATCTGCGTCCTCGGCGGTGTCGATCCGATCCAGGCTATGCGACTCGCGCAGCACGTCCGACATTTTGTCGGAATCGTACTCGTTCATCTGACAACCAAAGGTCTTTATGAACAGCTTTCCGCTCATCGCTCTGATTATAACCTATTCTTTTGCAAGCGTTTTTTGACCGTACGCACCGCTGTCAGCGGATAAAGCCGAGGCTTTCAAGCTTGATCAGTATGCGATGCGCGGCGTTGTCCGGGGAAATATCGCTGGTGTCGATGACGATCTCGGCATTCTCCGGCGCCTCGTAGGGATCGCTGATACCAGTGAACTCCTTGATGATACCGGATCGTGCCTTGGCATACAGACCCTTGCGGTCACGTTGCTCGCAGGTTTCGATCGGAGTCGAGACGTGCACCTCTATGAAACCACCATAGCACTCGGTCGCCTCACGCACCTTGCGCCGGGTTTGTTTGTAAGGCGCAATAGGTGCGCAAATCGCAATACCGCGATTTTTGACAATTTCGCTGGCCACATAGCCAATACGCAAAATGTTCAGATCGCGGTGCTCCCGGGAAAATCCGAGTTCGCTGGAAAGGTTCTTGCGTACGATATCGCCATCGAGCAACGTCACCGGTCGCCCGCCCATCTCGAGCAACTTGACCATGAGCGCGTTTGCAATCGTGGATTTTCCGGCGCCGGACAAACCGGTAAAGAACACGTTAAACCCTTGCTTGTGACGCGGCGGATGTGTTTTGCGGAGTTCTTCGACCACATCGGGGTATGAAAACCAGTCAGGGATTTCCAATCCTTCCTGCAGGCGCCGGCGGAACTCGGTACCCGATATATTCAAAACTTTCTGACCTTCAGAAACTTCGTCAATCGGTACGTACTGCGCAAGATCTTCCACAAAGACGACCATGCGGAACGGTACCATTTCGATCTCCAGTTCGTCCTTGTACTGCTGCATCAGTTCCTGCGCATCGTAGGGTCCGTAAAATGGATTACCATCGGAATCGTTGCCTGGACCGGCATGGTCGCGACCGACGATAAAGTGGGTACAACCATAGTTTTTGCGAATAATCGCGTGCCACACGGCTTCGCGCGGTCCAGCCATGCGCATGGCCAGGGGCAAGAGACTCAGCGCAGTGGTCTGCTCGGGGTAACTGTGCAATACGTGTTCATAACACCGCACCCGCGTAAAGTGATCGACATCACCTGGTTTGGTCATACCGACCACCGGGTGGATCAGCAGGTTTGCCTCAACATCCTTGGCAGCACGGAAAGTCAGTTCCTGATGCGCCCGATGCATGGGGTTGCGCGTCTGAAACGCAACGATTTTTCGCCACCCCAGTTTGTTAAACCGCGCACGAAGCTCCGTCGGGTCGTCGCGCAGATGCTTGTAGTCGTAATGCATCGGCGGCTCCACACCGCGCAGACTACCACCAACATAAATCGGGTTGGCGTGATGCATCAGGAAGTTAACACCCGGGTGCGCATCGTCATCGCTGCCAAACACGCCTTTTGCTTCCGCGCTCTTGTCCGGTGTCCAGATGTCTGCAACATCCAAAGTGGCGACCAGCACACCCTCTTCATCTCGCAGCGCAATGCGTTCACCCGCTTTGAGCTCGCCGGCAAATGCCTCACTGACGTCCAGCGTAATCGGCATTGGCCATAGGGTACCGTCAGCCAGGCGCATATCCTTTATGACTGAATCATAATCGGCCTGGGTCATGAACCCGGTCAGCGGCGAAAACGCGCCGTTCAGCAGCAGTTCGATATCACAAATCTGCCGGGCACTCAGATCCCATGACCTGAGATCGCGGCCAGCATCCCTTTCCTGCTGCGATTCTTCCGCAGACAGGTACAAATTTTTGAGCTCCCCACCATGAGGTGCAATCAAATTACTCATTAAAATACATTTCCTTGTTTCTCAATTATTAAAACGAACTCGGCGCACCAGAGGTGCGCCGAGCGTTGTCTCTGGTTGAGGAAGACAGCTCAGAAAGGAATGTCGTCCTCAAACTCTTCTACGGGTGCCGGCTGCTGTGGCGCACTGGCTCCGCCGGCCGCTGCCGCAGCAGGTGCCCCGGCGCCCGGGCGACTACCCAGCATCTGCATCTGATCGGCAATCACTTCCGTGGTCCAGCGATCGTTACCGTCCCGATCCTGCCATTTACGGGTCCGCAGCTTGCCTTCCACATAGACCTGCGAACCCTTTCGCAGGTACTCAGCCGCGATTTCAGCCAGGCGGCCAAAAAATGCGATGTTGTGCCATTCAGTGCGTTCCTGCTGATCACCGGTTTGCTTGTCTTTCCAGGATTCACTGGTCGCAATCCTGATGTTTGTTACTGCGCTTCCACTTGGCATGTAGCGCGTATCCGGGTCGGCACCCAGGTTACCGACCAGAATGACTTTGTTTACTCCGCGGGCCATTTCTTCGTATCCAATCTATTGTGGAGCGCCCGTCCAACCGGGTCGCCTTGTTCAAAGAGGGCGGTATTGTACGCGTGAACCGGGCAAATCTCACGCGGATTTATGGCCTAAATGACCTATTACTGGCTTTTCCGGGGCTCATCTCGCCGGTATGTCCGCCGCGGCTTCCCGATGGCATGCTCGCCCGGCCTGCCGCCACCAAAGCGCCATCGCCAGACCCGCGACGATGAATACGGCTTTGGCATCGCCAATGCCATACAACCAGCCGCCCAGCGCCCCGCCAGCGAAGGTACCCAGAAACTGTGCTGTGGAATATACGCCCAGGGCGGCCCCACGGCCCTCTGGATCCACCTGCTGCGAAATCATCGCAGGGAATCTCGCTTCCAGGAAATTGAAGCCCGAAAAAATCACGGCAAGCAAGACCACCAGAAATACCAGTTTGGCTGACAGGACAGCCATCAGGATTTGCGCCACGACAATGAGCCCCACAGCCAGGCTCAGTAGTCGCCTTGCGGAGTAGCCGCGCTCTGAAACGAGGATCAACGGCACTGTTCCAAGCAGCGACAGAACCATCGCGCCCAGGTAAATCTGCCAATGCTGCGCGCTCGGCAAGGCCAGGACGTCACGCAAAACATAGGGTACAGCGATAAACGTGGCAGTCAGCACCATGTGCAACAGGAAAATGCCACTGTCCAACGCACGCAAACCGGGTTCTCGAATACTCGCGATCACCATCCAGAGATTCAGCGTCTGCGTTTTTCGATCCTGAACGGCTGCCGGCACCACAAACACCACGAGCAACAGGCTTGCAGCCGCCAGCACCGCGGTCAACCAGAACAGACCCGGCACACCGATCCAGGTGCTGAGCAACGGACCCAGAACCAATGACAATATGAATGTTGCGCCTATGGTGATACCAAGGAACGCCATCGCGCGAGTGCGCACGATGTCGCGTGTCTGGTCGGCTACCAGCGCTGTGACAGCCGCAGAAACCGCGCCGCTTCCCTGCATTGCGCGCGCAAAAATGACGGCCCAGATATCGTCCGCGAGCGCACCCAGCACGCTGCCGGCCATGAACAACACGAGACCGGCCGCGATGACCGGCTTGCGACCAAAGCGATCCGAGAGCATGCCGAACGGTATCTGCAGTATCGCCTGCGTCATCCCGTAAATGCCAAGTGTCAGGCCTATCAAACCGGGGCCGGCGCCGGGCAATCCGTCGGCATACAAAGCCAGCACCGGCAGCAGCATGAACAAACCAAGCATGCGCGAGGCATACACACCGGACATCGCGGCGATAACACGCCGTTCGGCTGCAAGCATGCTAATGACTGGCCTGTGGTTTTGCGTGCTCAAATCACTTTGCCTCACACCTCAAAGGCGGCGTATATTAACAGGTTGATCTGACGAAACGGCAAAACATGCAAACCATAAGCATCCGCGGCGCGCGCACCCACAATCTGCAAAACCTGGACCTGGATTTACCGCGCGACAAACTTATCGTCCTGACCGGCCTTTCGGGTTCCGGCAAGTCGTCGCTTGCATTCGATACGATATATGCCGAGGGTCAACGCCGTTACGTCGAATCGCTGAGTGCATATGCGCGCCAGTTTTTGTCAATGATGGAAAAACCCGATGTGGACCACATTGAGGGTTTATCACCAGCCATATCCATTGAGCAGAAATCGACATCGCATAACCCACGATCGACAGTGGGTACGGTTACCGAGATTTATGATTACCTGCGCCTCCTGTTTGCGCGCGCGGGTATCCCGCGCTGTCCCGATCACGGAGCTGATCTGGAAGCACAGACGGTCAGCCAGATGGTTGACCAGGTTTTGTCGCTGCCGGATGGTACCAGGCTGTTACTGCTGGCACCGGTAGTACACGATCGCAAAGGCGAACACTTGCGGCTCATTGATGAGCTGCGCTCACAGGGTTTTGTCCGCGCGCGTATCGATGGAGAAATTTACGAACTGGATGATCCACCCTCGCTGGATCTGCGCCGCAAGCACACCATCGAAGCGGTGGTTGATCGGTTCAAGGTACGACCCGACACGGCATTGCGGCTTGCGGAATCCTTTGAAACTGCGCTGCATCTCGCAGATGGGGTGGCCAAGATCGCATTCATGGACGATCCGAAAGCAGCAGAGCTGACGTTTTCAGACAAGTTTGCATGCAACATCTGCGGCTACAGCCTGACCGAGCTTGAACCACGTCTGTTTTCGTTCAATAACCCGGCGGGTGCCTGCCCTGAATGCGATGGTCTGGGTGTCAAGCAGTTCTTCGATCCAGACCGGGTGGCCGCACACCCGCATGTCAGTCTCGCCGGTGGCGCCATACGCGGCTGGGATCGGCGCAATGCTTATTACTTTCAGATGATCAAGTGCCTGGCAAAACACTACACGTTTGATATCGAGCAACCCTTCGACGAACTGCAGGACCGCATCCGTGAAGTCATATTGCACGGCAGTGGTGACGAACTCATAGAATTCAATTATTTTAATGGCAAAGGCGGACACATACGCCGCAAGCATCGCTTCGAGGGCATCATCCCGAACATGCAACGTCGTTATCGCGAAACTGAATCCAATACGGTGCGCGATGAACTGGCAAAATATCTCAGTACCCGCCCCTGTCCAAAGTGTGATGGCCACCGCCTGAACAGATCCGCGCGCAATGTATTTATTGCCGATATTACTTTGCCCGAGATCACATCGATGTCGGTCGGCAACGCGCGTGATTTTTTTGCGGCGTTGGAACTGCCAGGCTGGCGCGGCGAAATCGCGGTGAAAATCGTCAAGGAAATCCAGGATCGAGTCATGTTTCTTGCCGATGTCGGTCTCAAATACCTGACGCTGAACCGCAGTGCAGATACCTTGTCCGGTGGTGAGGCACAGCGAATACGGCTCGCCAGCCAGATCGGCTCCGGGCTGGTCGGGGTCATGTATATCCTTGACGAACCATCGATCGGTCTGCATCAGCGCGATAATCGCAGACTACTCAATACGCTGACTCACCTGCGCGATCTCGGAAATACCGTCATCGTGGTCGAGCATGATGAAGAAGCCATTGAATCTGCGGATTACGTCGTCGACCTTGGCCCCGGGGCCGGTGTGCACGGCGGGCAGATTGTAGCTCAGGGTACACCGGATGAAATCAAGGCCAATCCGGCGTCACTGACAGGCCAGTATTTATCGGGCAGGCGTAGCATCCCGATCCCCTCGGATCGCGCGACGCTTATTGATGACCGTGAAATCAGACTGACCGGTGCCAGCGGTAATAATCTCAGGCACATAAATGTTTCCATTCCGATCGGTCTGATGACCTGCGTTACGGGCGTATCCGGCTCGGGCAAGTCCACGTTGATCAACGACACGTTGTATCGCGCGGCAGCAGAAACCATTAACAAATCCTCATATGGACCAGCAGCACATGACTCCATCGCGGGCCTGGAGCATATCGACCGCGTCATCGACATCAGCCAAAGCCCGATTGGTCGAACACCGCGATCCAACCCGGCAACCTACACGGGTTTGTTCACACCGATACGCGAACTATTTTCCGGCACGCAGGAAGCACGCTCGCGTGGATACAAACCGGGCCGTTTCAGTTTCAACGTCAAGGGCGGCCGTTGTGAAGCCTGCCAGGGCGACGGCGTCATCAAGGTTGAAATGCACTTCCTGCCCGATATTTATGTGCCATGTGATACATGCAAGGGAAAACGCTATAACCGCGAGACACTGGAGATTCGTTACAAAGGAAAATCCATACACGAAGTCCTGGACATGACGGTCGAGGAAGCGCTGGTGTTTTTCCAGAACGTTCCAGTAATTTCGCGCAAGCTGCAAACGCTGACAGATGTTGGCCTGACATACATTCGTCTTGGGCAAAATGCGACCACGCTATCCGGTGGCGAGGCACAACGCGTGAAACTATCAAAGGAATTGTCAAAGCGCGCAACTGGAAAAACGCTGTACCTGCTCGATGAACCGACTACCGGTCTGCACTTTCACGACATAGAACACCTGTTGACTGTGTTGCACCGTCTGCGCGATCAGGGCAACACCATCGTCGTGATCGAACACAATCTGGATGTAATCAAAACCGCGGACTGGATCATCGATCTTGGCCCCGAAGGAGGCGACGGCGGCGGCGAAGTTGTGGTAGCTGGCACACCTGAAGATGTTGCCGATCATGAATCGTCGTATACCGGCATTTATCTCAAGCCGGTGCTGAACAGATCGGTCAAAGATAAAAAGAAACGACTTGCCTGACAAGAAAATGCATTGGCGTCAAAGGGTAGCGTATACCGCGTTTTTGCTTAAACTCGCTGCGCCATCCCTGGCTCCGCTCGCATCGGCAGTGACTGCGCTACGCTGTCCATGCTGCGCTTGTCACTGACGACGCTCAAACGCGGTATACGCTACCCTTTGACACCATGCTTTTCATATTCGTGGCAGGTGGCCCGTTTTGACATACATGACGCAGCCTTCTTTTGTATATGGCGCGTGCACGCTTTGATCCGGGGTGCGAATCCAGGCACCCGTTTCATAATGACCATGTTCATCCGTGTAACTGCCTGACAGGACCAGTGTTTCTGAGCCACCCTCATGTACATGCTCATCGATCTGGACACCGGGTTCGAACTTGAATAGCGATACGTGCTCGTCGCCAAACTCGTGCAACACTTTTTGTTTCACGCCGTCGTAATCGCTAGCCGCCCACTCCATTGTATTGGTATCGATTTCTTTTTGCTCGGCATCAGCTTCGTCAAACTGATGCAGTTTCACGAATATGCTGCAGCCATCTTTGCAAAAAGGGGTGTGCTTCGAACCGATCGGGTTGCGCACGTAAAAACCTTCCGGAAAATCACCGTATTCATCGGAAAATACACCCGCGAGCACCAGGTACTCCTCGCCACCGACATGGGTATGCTTTTTGAATGAACTGCCCGGCGCGTAGCGAACAATGCTGGTCGCGCGACCCGACTCTGCACCGTGTCGATCCAGCATGCGACGCTCCACTCCAGGTAGCGGTGAGGGCACCCAGTCAAGATCCGGTGTGCTGACAACCGCGCGTTGTGAAAGATCTGCGTTTATTAACATTTATCTTTATAAAACAATAAGTTATTGATTAGTAGCCTGCGGCATGACCATCCTTGCGCGACTCCGATGCGCCTGTATACATGCCAGATTCCGTATCCTTTTTTATGGCCTGATAACCACCAAAAAAGCCTTCACCAACGATGACAGTGTGACCCCTGTTTTCGAGTTCTTCCACCACCGAATCTGCAAACCCCGTCTCCAGATTCAGCGTACCACCATTGCTCATTACCTGCCCCGTGGGTTGACTGGACTCATAGTGGCGCATGCGCGGCGCATCACCAGCTTCCTGCAGGTTCATACCAAAATCGATCACGTTGATCAGGATTTGTGCATGCCCCTGTGGCTGATACGCGCCACCCATGACACCAAAACTCATGTACGGTTTACCATCCTTAGTGACAAAAGCCGGGATGATGGTGTGAAACGGACGCTTGCCGGGTTCGAAAACATTGGCATGATCTTTATCCAGCGCAAACAAGGTGCCACGATTTTGTAGCACAAAACCCAGGTCATCCGGGGTCATGCCAGACCCCATGCCAGAGTAATTGCTCTGGATCAACGACACCATATTGCCATCGGCATCGGCTGTCGTTAAATATATTGTGTCGCCGTGTTCAATTGCCGCAGCGCCCATTGGGTTACCAGACGGATAGGATTTTGCGGCGCGAGCCATATCGATCAGTTTGCCGCGCTCGCGTGCATAGGATTTTGATACCAGCTGCGCTACCGGTACGTCGACAAACTGCATATCTGCATAATATTTCGCACGATCTTCGTATACGATTTTCTTGGCTTCGGTGAATACGTGCAAGTAGTCTGCGCTGCCATAACGCATTGCCGACAAGTCATATGGCTCAAGCAGATTCAGAATCTGCAACGCGGCAATACCTTGTACGTTTGGCGGCAATTCCCAAACCGTATAGCCGCGGTAATCAGTCGAGACGGGATCTACCCATTCGGCTTTGTGTACCGCGAGATCCCCGGCGCTGAGATACCCACCCTGTTCCTTCATATACGCGGCAATAGTTTTGGCTACATCACCTTTATAAAAACCGTCGCGGCCTTTTTCCGCAATGATCGAGTATGTCTTTGCAAGACTGGGGTTTTTGAAGACCTGGCCCTTTGCCGGCGTTTTGCCACCAGGCATAAAGGTATCTGAAAAGCCGTCGTATTTACCCAGGATTTCCGCATTACGCGCCCAGCTATAAGCAATAACTTCCGATACCGGGAAGCCATTGTTTGCGTATTCAATGGCGGGCTGCAGCAAATCAGACATTGGCAGGCGGCCAAACCTTTCATGAAGTGCGAACCACCCGGCAACCGCGCCCGGGACACTGACGGACAAGGGTCCGCGCTCGGGTATATATTCGTATCCAAGACGACGAAACTCATCCAGCGACAACGACATCGGCGATCGCCCGCTGCTGTTCAACCCGAATAACTTTTTCTTTTTCGCATCCCAGACGATGGCGAATAAATCGCCCCCGATACCGGAGCCGGTAGGCTCCATCAGCCCCAGCGCCGCATTTGCTGCAATCGCCGCATCTACAGCGTTGCCGCCATTTTTCAGTATGCCGACTGCAATCCCGGTGGCCAGCGGCTGCGATGTCGCCGCCATGCCATTTTTGGCGATCACCTCGGAGCGCGACTGGTATTGCCCGCCGCTGTAACGGTCATATCCTTGCGCCATGGGTACCGCTCCCAATAAAAACAGCAAACCAGGAACCAGGCACGCCCGAGATATATTCATTTCTGATTGTTCCTTTTATCCACATCCGCACATTTTCCCATATCCGCAACGGACGCACAGCCCGCGGCCATTTTCGTCTAAACTGAGTATCCGAACCTATACAATAACAACGAGCTTGTCGCATGAAACAAGAACTGGATAAATCCTACCCCGGCTACCTTGCGACCGTGATGCACCGTAGCAACGCTGCATTGGCGGCTGGTGAATACGAGCACATGCTGGTCGCATCCGGGGCGCCCCACTGGATCTATCTGGATGACGCACCTTATCCGTTCAAGGTGAATGTACAATTCAAGGTGTGGGCGCCGGTTGTCACTGTCCCGAATTGCTTTATCTGGTACACGCCTGGCGAGCAACCCATCATGCTGTTTTACCAGCCGCGTGATTACTGGCATGTCGTCGCCAACGCACCGGACGACTTCTGGACACGACACTTCGATATCCGGCTGATTCGCGGAATCGACGAAGTACGCAAGCATTTACCCGATGACATGTCATCGGTTGCATTTATCGGCGAACCCGGTGATGTGCCGGATGACAAACCAGTGGGCGATATTAACCCGGATACAGTCCTGAACT
>CBDUSC010000002.1:0-27090 GCA_965369735.1 uncultured bacterium | reverse complement strand
TGACCGGGCGGGTCTGGAAAGAATCGCTGAACTATATCTTGGATCGATTTCCTTGTAGAGATATCGGCCCGTTTCAGGTTTTTGCCCGGGATACGTATGCGCCGGTGCGCGTATCAACACGAATCGCGGTGCCTTCTTCCAGGAACAACGGCACCTTGACCATCGCGCCGGTTTCCAGCCTGGCCGGTTTGACCCCACCTTGCGCGGTATCACCACGAACACCCGGGTCGGTTTCGACAATTTTCAGCTCCACAAAATTGGGTGGCGTGATCAGCAAAGGCTCATTGTTCCAAAGGGTGACCTGGCACATATTCTGGTCTTTTAACCACTTTTTTGCGTCCGACACGGCGTGTTTGTCCGCGGCATACTGTTCAAAATTACTCGGGACCATGAAATGCCAGAACTCTCCATCGGTGTACAGATACTGCATTTCGGTTTCCATGACGTCTGCCGCCTCAACCGACTCACCAGATTTGAATGTCTTGTCCACCACCCGGCCGGTCTTCAGATTTTTAATCTTGACCCGGTTGAACGCCTGGCCCTTTCCGGGCTTCACGAATTCATTCTCGACGATTGTGCACGGGTCACCATCGATGATGATTTTGAGACCACCGCGAAATTCATTGGTACTGTAACTGGCCATAACTACCTGGAATATAATATTGCAACTTTGCAGGGCGGCTAATGATACCTACAAAAATCAGATCCGGTAAGACTCCAGGTTGGCAAAAATCCCTGTCACGGGCCATTGGCCGACCGGGTGAACTGCTCGATGAACTAGGTCTGGAGGCCCCCACAGGCGACAGTGAGCGCGAAGCCATCCGGTTTGCGCATGAACAATTTGCCACACGGGTGCCGATCGAGTTCGCCGGCCGCATGGTGCCAGGAGATATCGACGATCCATTGCTGAAGCAGGTTCTGCCTGTTGCTGCCGAGATACTTGAAACGAACGGTTACAGCGCCGACCCGGTCGGCGATATATCCAGCCACACCGGCGCAGGCGTATTACAAAAGTACCACGGTCGTGCGTTGCTGATCGCAAGCGGCGCCTGTGCTGTTCACTGCCGCTACTGTTTCAGACGACACTTTCCGTACAGCGATCACCATGCAGCAACAGAGCACTGGCAGGCCGCTATCGATCTCATTGAAAAAGATTCATCGATCAGCGAAGTCATACTCAGTGGTGGTGATCCGTTATCGCTTGCCGATCACAAGCTGGAAGAACTGGTTGCGTTGCTTGAATCCATTCCGCATCTGCGCCGACTGCGTATCCACACAAGATACCCGGTTGTTCTCCCGTCACGCGTTAACGATTCATTACTGGCCTGGCTAAATCGTACGCGCTTCCCGGTTGCTGTGGTCATCCATTGCAATCACGCACGCGAGATCGATGAGGCTGTCGGAGTTGCCATTGCAAAACTGGCATCCACAGGAGCGCAAATCCTCAACCAGTCGGTATTGCTCAAAGGTATCAATGATAACGTCGACGCGTTATGCGATCTGAGCGAGACTCTTTTCGATATCGGTGTACTGCCCTACTACCTGCATATGCTCGACCCGGTATCGGGTGCGGCACATTTCGCGGTCGGTGATGCGGCTGCGAAATCTCTGATTCGGTGCCTCAGAATCCGCCTGCCAGGCTACCTTGTGCCCAGACTGGTACGAGATAAAGCCGGCGCCGCATCAAAGACAGCTGTGTAATTTCTGTATAAGGTGACCCAGTTCTCAATTCAGGGTTTTCCTGCTGTCGGCTATACCGGGTTTTCGCTATAGTCCAATCAATCCGGTGCATATACAAAGAAGGGAATCAGGTGGGCGAAACTGACAGCGTTCCTGTCATCATAATCGGCCAGAAACAAGACCAGGTCGAGGCGGTGAACAGCATCCTGCGAAACGCAGGTCATGTCGTTCACTGCGCCTGGATATCCGATCTCAACGAATTTGCCGACGCACTGAATCAGATAAACCCGGAAATCGTTCTGCTTTTTGACCAAAGCGACAAGCGGCTCGCGAAAGTCATCAAGGTGAGAAATCGTTTTGCGCCGGAAGTGCCGGTGCTGGTGGTCAGGAATAAAATCGACGAGGCCGTTATTGCAAAAGCGATGCAGGCGGGCGCGAAAGATGCCCTGTCTCTGAAACACCCCAGTCGCTTTGAATCGGTTATCGGCCGGGAGTTTCGAGCCTTTCGCGTCGAACGGGCGCTGAATGACACCCTGCATTCCGCCACCGAGTACAAAAAGCAGCTCAAGGCGTTCATGATGGGATCGGCCGATGCGATTACCCATGTGCAGGAAGGCATTGTTCTCGATGTGAATCCCGCGTGGCTGGAGTTGTTTGGGTACCCCGACGACGAAACCTTCAATAACCAGCCGGTCATGGATTTTTTCGACAAGGAATCACGAGCGGCTATCAAGGGCGCACTGGTCGCAACCGAACAAGGCAAGTGGACCGGCCCGTCGTTGCAGGCGACAGCAGTATGCAGCGATGGCTCCAGACTTTCCCTGGCTCTGGAGCTGGATATCGGAACCTATGATTCGGAGCCATGCGTGCGCATAAAAGTGCCGCGCGATCGACCGGAAGACAAGGATCCTGACGTTCGCATCACGCACGCCCTGCACAACGACCCGTCAACCCACATTTATCACCGTAACTACTTGCTCGAAAAACTGGCTGAGCGGCTGAAAAAGAAACCCCAGGGTGGCGTCCGTGCGCTGGCATATATTCGACCGGATAACTTTGGCGAGATCTGCCGGGAAGTCGGCCTGCTGGGTAGCGAAGAACTGCTGGTCGGTCTTGCGAGTATTGTCAGACAGCTTGCACAACCCAATGACGTGTACGGCAGGCTGGGTGGAAACAGCTTCCTGGTATTACTCGAGCGCGGAACCATACGGGATGTCGAGGCCTGGGCAGACTTTTTTGTGAAAAAAACTGCAGGCCAGCTTTTCGAGATCTCCGATCAGTCGATATCGGCTACCTGCAGCCTGGGTCTGACGCTGCTGGATCCAATGCCAAAGGCCCTGGCACTGCTTCTGGAAGAGGCAGCCGCCGCCAATGGACAGGCCCGCGAAAAGGGCGGCAACCGTGTCTATAGCCAGGACTTCACCGTATCCGATTCGGGTATCCGTGAAATCGACAGCAGCTGGGTCGAAAGGATAAAGAGTGCCCTGGTAGACAACCGTTTTCGTCTTGTCCAGCAACCGATTGCCAGTCTTCAGGGTGATGTGAGTGGTTACTACGACACGCTTGTTCGCATGCTCGACAACGATGGCAACGAAGTCATGCCCGGCGAGTTCATACCGGCGGCAGAACGCAATGAGCTGATGAAGAATATTGATCGTTGGGTCATCGGAGCATCAACGGTTTATTGCAGGGCCAAGAAGCCCAATATGCTGTTTGTGCGCCTGTCGCGGCATTCCTTGCTGGATGGCACACTGCTGGCCTGGATCAAGAAGCAGCTTAAATCCAGCGGTGTGGATCAAAGCCGGTTATGCATACAGGTTACGGAAGCCGATATCAGCCGCCATCTGAAGCAGGCTTGCGCCCTGGCCAAAATGTTGCGCAAGCTCGGCATGAAGTTCGCCATAGAGCATTTTGGCCTGGCCCGCGATTCCAAACAGTTACTCGATCATGTAGAAGTCGATTTTCTCAAAATCGATGGCTCGTTGATGCAGGGTCTGGCGGCAAACGAAACCTTGCAAACAATGGTGAGAGGCCTGACAGAAAGCGCGGCCAGGCACGACGTCAGAACCATCGCCGAGCGGGTGGAAGACGCCAACACGATGGCCGTTTTATGGCAGCTCGGTGTGGAGTTCATGCAAGGCTACTACGTACAGGAACCCGAAGTCGTCCTCGAAGATACCAGCGATACCGGCGTCTATACCGGTACGCACACCGGGTTGCACTCGGCGCCGGACAGCAGCAGATAAACCAGTCTAGGCAGACAGATTCTGCTGCAATGCCTTGATGCGGTCCTCCAGCGGCGGGTGCGTCATTATCAATGCCCGTAAACCTGTCGGTTTTCCTGATGCTATACCCATTGCCTCCAGTTGTTCCGGCAAGGCCGCCGGCTGGTTGGCCCGACGCAGGCTCTCCAGCGCCGCGATCATATTGCTGCGACCGGCCAGCTTCGCGCCACCTGCATCGGCACGGTATTCACGATGACGGGAAAACGCTGCGACTATGAACGAAGCGAGAATACCAAAGACGATTTGCAGAACAATCACTGACAAAAAGTAACCTATTCCGTAATTCGAACTGCTGCGAAACACCACACGGTTGACCATGGTTCCCAGGATACGGGACAGGAAAATCACGAAGGTGTTGAGCACTCCCTGCAGCAAAGTCATCGTAACCATATCGCCATTGGCGACATGCGAGACCTCGTGTGCCAGCACGCCTTCAATCTCGTTTTTTTCCATGCTGGACAACAGACCCGCGCTCACCGCGACAAGCGACTTGTCACGCCTGGCACCCGTTGCAAAGGCGTTGACCTCCTGACCCGGATATATCGCAACTTCGGGCATGCCGATACCGGCCTGTTGTGACAATCGCTGTACGGTGCTGAGCAGCCATTGCTCGGTCTGGTTGGCGGGTTGTTCGATGACTTTTGCGCCGGTGATGCGTTTTGCTGACCATTTCGAAATGGCAAGGGAAATAAATGAGCCACCCATGCCAAACACAAGAGAAAAAATCAGCAGCGCCTGATAGTTGATCGTCCCTTGCGCAGTCTGGATGTGATCGATGCCGAGCAGACGCAAAACAATGCTCAGGACAAAAATAACGGCGATATTGGTTGCCAGGAACAAAAATACTCTCTTCATGGGGTGTAACTCCGTTTCATCTATTCTGTCGTCAGCCTGTCGATTTTGCGCCAGCCGCGCGGCAACAGGCCACCGCGGCGACCACGGCTGCCCTCGTACTTGTCCAGCTCGTCATATGCAAAGCTCATATGTCGCTTGCCGCTGTGGACTATCAGCTTGTTCTCCGGCCCGATTACCGCAACCGCCACGACATACTCTTCGCGCTCTTTGAGTTTCTTTCCCGGGATGCCAATGATCTTGTTGCCCTTGCCTTTTGCAAGCTCCGGGAGTTCTTCCAGCGGGAATGTCAGCATCCGGCCCACCGTCGTCGCTGCGACAACCCAGGACTCATCCGGTTGGTCGAGCGGTACTTTGACCGGTGGCAACACCCCCGAGCCATCGGGCACCCGCAGCACGGCTTTGCCGGCCCGGTTACGCGTTTGCAACTCGCCGAGCCTGACGATAAATCCGTAGCCCGCATCGCTGGCAAGCAACCATTTGTCATCGTCTGCACCGATCAGGACACCGGCAAAGGTCGCGCCATCCGGTGGGTTCAAACGACCGGACAATGCCTCGCCCTGGCTGCGAGCCGATGGCAACGTGTGCGCGGGCAAACAATATGTGCGCCCGGTACTGTCGACAAATACGGCTTGCTGATTGCTGCGGCCCGCTGCAAACGCCTGGAAACCGTCGCCCGATCGGTAACTCAATGTCATCGGGTCGATGTCGTGGCCCTTGGCCGCACGCGCCCAGCCATTGCGCGACAAAATCACGGTCGTCGGTTCGCTGGATATCAGCTCGGTTTCATCGATCGCCTGCGCAGCTTCCTTTTCTTCCAGCGCGGTACGACGCTTGTCACCGTATTTCCCGGCATCGGCAAGCAATTCTTCGCGGATCAGTTTTTTCAGCCGCACCTTGCTCTTCAATATCATTTGCAGCTCGGACTGTTCTTCGGCCAGCTCTTTTTGCTCGGCCTTGATCTTGATTTCCTCAAGCCTGGCAAGATTGCGCAACCGAAGATTGAGTATGGCCTCCGCCTGTTCGTCGCTGAGCTTGAACCGTTTCATCAATACCGGTTTTGGATCGTCTTCCTCGCGGATAATCTTGATCACCTTGTCGATGTTCAGGTACGCGACCAGCAAACCTTCGAGCTCATGCAGACGGTTCGTGACTTTATCGAGACGGTGCTTGAGCTTCCGCTTTACGACATCGGTACGATATTTGAGCCATTCACCCAGCAGGCTGCGGATATCCATGACAGACGGTCTGCCATCGAGACCAATGACATTCATATTGATACGCACCGTGCGTTCCATATCCGTGGTCGCAAACAAGTGACTCATCAACTGTTCTTTATCCACCCGGTTGCTGCGCGGTGTAATAACAAGTCGGGTCGGGTTTTCGTGATCCGACTCATCGCGTAAATCCGCCACCATCGGCAGCTTTTTGTTACGCATTTGAGCTGCGATCTGCTCCAGGACCTTTCCGCCCGATACCTGGAATGGCAGTTCGGTCACGATCAGATCACCCTGTTCTTCAACATACCGCGCCCGCAGGCGGATGGTGCCGTTACCCGTTTTGTATATTTCCCGAATATCCGACGCGGGGGTGACGACTTCACCGCCGGTTGGAAAATCCGGTCCCTTGATGTGCTTCAGAAGCTGGGCGATGGTCGCTTTTGGGCTGTCCAGTAAATGCACGCAGGCGCTCACAACCTCATTGAGGTTGTGTGGCGGTACATCGGTGGACATCCCCACTGCAATACCCGTACCGCCATTCAGCAGGACGTTTGGCAGGCGCGCGGGCAACCGCAATGGCTCTTTCATGGTGCCATCGAAATTCGGCGCCCAGTCGACGGTACCCTGGCCGAGCTCCGACAGCAGCGTCGCAGAATACGATGTCAGCTTGGCTTCGGTATATCGCATGGCCGCAAAGGATTTTGGATCATCGGTGGACCCCCAGTTACCCTGCCCGTCAACCACCGGGTAGCGATAGGAAAACGGTTGCGCCATGTGCACCATTGCCTCGTAACACGCAGAGTCGCCGTGTGGATGATATTTGCCAATAACATCGCCAACCGTACGCGCCGACTTTTTGGGTTTGGAAACCGCGCTGAGACCCAGCTCGCTCATTGCAAAGATGATTCTTCTTTGCACCGGTTTCAACCCGTCACCTACAAATGGCAACGCCCGATCGAGAATCACATACATCGAATAATCGAGGTATGCCTTTTCGCTGAATGTCTTGAGTGGCATCTGCTCGACGCCATCAAAGTTCAGTTCCTGGTTTTGCATGATGACCTTCTAAATTTAAACTTCGGCTAGATTGCCTTTCTTTTGCAACCACGATTTCCTGTCGCCAGATCGTTTTTTCGCAAGCAACATATCCAGCATCGCATCTGTCTTGTCTTTGCTGTCGATCGTAAGTTGTACGAGGCGGCGGGTGTCACGCGCCATGGTGGTTTCCCTCAGTTGCTTCGGGCTCATCTCGCCAAGCCCCTTGAAGCGAATGATGCTGACATTACCTTTGATCTTTTCTGCTGCAATCCGATCCAGCACGCCCTGACGCTCGGCGTTGTCCAACGCATAAAATACGCGTTTACCCACATCGATACGGAACAACGGCGGCATCGCAACATGGATATGACCGGCCACTACCAGCGGCCGGAAATGGCGCAGGAATAATGCGCACAACAGCGTTGCAATATGGAGCCCGTCTGAATCGGCATCAGCAAGTATGCAGATTTTGTGATAGCGCAAACCGCTGATGTCATCAGAAGCGGGGTCGACACCCAGTGCCACGCTGATGTCGTGGATTTCCTGCGAGGCAAGCACCTGCGCGGAGTCCACCTCCCAGGTATTCAGAATCTTGCCCCGTAACGGCATGATGGCCTGTGTCTCGCGGTCTCGCGCCTGCTTCGCTGATCCGCCTGCCGAGTCGCCCTCGACAAGAAACAATTCGGTCAGCTCAGGTTCCTGGCTGGTACAGTCCGCGAGCTTGCCCGGCAACGCTGGTCCGGATACCACACGTTTGCGCACGACCTTTTTACTCTCTTTTATTCTCTCCTGCGCACTGGCAATCGCCAGTTGTGCAATACCTTCTCCGGCATCCGGGTATTGATTCAACCAGTTTGCAAACGCATCTTTTATGACACCGGATATAAACGCAGCGCACTCGCGCGACGACAGACGCTCCTTGATTTGCCCCGCGAACTGCGGATCTGAAACCTTTGCCGACAGCACATAGCTGACCTTGTTCCAGACATCCTCCGGCGCGAGTCGTACACCTCGTGGCAACAGGTTTCTTGACTCACAAAAACCGCGCAGCGCGTCGGTGAGACCGCTGCGTAATCCATTCACATGCGTACCACCCTGGGTGGTCGGGATCAGGTTGACATAGCTTTCATTGATTGCCTCACCACGACCCGTCAGCCAGATAAGCGACCAGTCGACCGCTTCGTTATTACCCTGCATGGAACCTTCGAACGGTTCATCGGGTACCCATTCGCCCTTTTTACCGACCGCTTCAAGGAGATATTCACTGAGACCGCCCTGGTACAACCATTCTTCTTTATCTTTTGGCTTTTCAACAGTCAGCCGTACACGCAATCCGGGACAAAGCACTGCCTTGGCACGCAGCATGTGCTTGAGCCTCGGAATGGAGAACTTGCTGGATTCGAAATACTGCGGATCCGGCCAAAACCTTATGGTCGTACCCGTGTTGCTTTTACCAACCTTGCCAACGACATCGAGCTTGCCCCGTCTTTTACCGCCGGAAAAGCTCATGTTGTATTCTTTGCCACCGCGTCTTACCCAGACTTCCAGGTTTTTTGACAAGGCATTGACAACGGATACGCCTACTCCATGCAGGCCTCCGGAAAACTGGTAGTTTTCGTCCGAGAATTTAGCGCCCGCATGCAACCGTGTGAGGATAAGTTCCACACCCGGCAATTTTTCCTTTGGGTGTATGTCGACCGGCATGCCACGACCGTCATCGATCACCTCCAGTGAACCATCGCGATACAACTTGACGTCGATTTTTTTGCAATGGCCGGAGATTGCTTCATCGACGCTGTTATCGACCACCTCGTGCGCCAGGTGGTTTGGCCGCGTGGTATCGGTGTACATGCCCGGCCGGCGCCTGACCGGCTCAAGTCCGCTCAGGACTTCGATATCGGAAGCTTTGTAGGCCTGACTCATTGGCGATCCGTGCGTTCTTCAGGTGCGCAGAATTCTAACCTTCAAATGAAGCCGGGGCCACCTGTGGCCATACAGTTTTTAGTCGAGATCTCTTGCCAGGGCATCCTGGACGGAGCCTGGTGCCGGATCGACGCTGTGGTCATATTCCGGATGATCGATGCCGAGCGAGAGCGATGAACCGGATTTGATGGCACCGATCATGGTCGCCGGCAGTTCAAACCTCAGGAAATGCACCGAGGATGTTTTTTCATGGGTCGACCGGTCCATATCCTCGTCTGCAACCGCGTAGACCCGATCAGCATCGCCCACGGCCACCCAGACCCGGTCTTCGATACCCATCAAGCTGGCAAGCGCAATTCGTCTTTCCGCGGCATCCGGGTATTCGATCATCATGGTCGCTTTCCAGTTGCTGCCGTCGGGTATCAAAGGATTGTATGCACCGAGCTCCTCTTCTATGGCATCCGCTTCAAAGATCTTCTCGATGCGCAACATTTCCTGCACCTGGTAATGCATGGTCAGACGATCTTCAAAATGCAACGAAACATGCCCACCGATGGCCACAGTACGATTTTTCTTGTGCGCAATGACACGCTGACGGAACTCCGGCCGATTTGCAGCGTAGTCTTCCAAGCTCATGAGGTCGTTGCGTGTCAAAACCTGCATCAACTGCCTCAAATACCGTATGCGATTCTTAAAAGCGTTATCGGGTGCGTCGGTGCTACGCCGGTGCCGTGGCCGCTTTCTGGGCCGGATTCGGAGCTCTGCAAGCCGTTCTCGATCTGATGACCGGCCATCGGGCAGTCGCTGGCGTAATAGTCAGCCGCCGCGGTCTCGACTTTGCGAACTACCGGTCGTGCGATTTTTTTTGCAATATCGTAAAACTCTTTTTTGACGGCATAGGTGCCGTCATGGCCCGAGCATCGCTCTATGGGAATGATTTCCGTATCCGGCACCAGTTTCAGTATGTCCCGGGTTTTCAGACCAATGTTCTGGACTCGCAAATGACAAGCGACGTGGTATGCGATTCTGCCAAGCGATTTTTTGAAATTCCTGTCCAACACACCCTCCTTGTGCCGGAGCATCAGGTATTCGAAAGGATCAAAGAATGCACGCGCCACCTTTGCAACATCCTGGTCATCCGGGAACATCAACGGCAATTCCTGTTTGAACATCAATACGCACGATGGCACTGGCGCGATAATATCCCAGCCCTGGTCCACAAGACTCGCAAGCACCGGCACATTGATATCCCTGGCTTTTTTGACCGCCTCGAGATCCCCGAGCTCAAGCCGTGGCATGCCACAGCATTGCTCACGCTCGGGCAATTTGAGCTCGATACCGTTGTGCTGCAGGACTGCAACCAGGTCGGCCGCAATATCCGGTTCGTTATAATTGCAGTAACAGGTCGTAAACAGGGCGACACGGCCACGAGTGGCATTGTCGGCGGCAACCGGCCCGGCATTTGCAATCGGTACCGGGCGGCGGCGAAATGGTTTCGCAGTGTATTTCGGTAGCGGTGCGCTGGCGTGTACGCCCAGCGTTTTTTCAAGCACTTTTCTTGCAAGGCCATTGCGATTGGCCGCGTTTACCGTTTGTGCAACAACGGGAATCCCAGCGAGCCGGCCAACCGTATCGGTACTGGCCAGGATATTGTCCCGGGTTCGGGCGCCCTGCTCCTTGTACCGTACAGCCTTGGCGCGCAGCATGAGATGCGGAAAATCCACGTTCCACTCATGCGGTGGCACATAGGGGCATTTTGTCAGGTAACACAGATCACAGAGATAACAATGATCGACAACGTCCCAATAGGCTTTTTTGTCAACGCCATCCACTTCACCCGTGTCGGATTCATCGACAAGCTCAAAAAGCGTAGGAAAGGCGTTGCACAGGCTGAAACAGCGCCTGCATCCATGACAAATATCGAAAACACGCTCGAGTTCGGCATTCAGTGAGTCCGACGAGTAAAAAGACTCGTTGTTCCAGTCGATCGGATGCCGTGTCGGTGCTTCCAGGCTGCCTTCGCGACTGCCATGCCCCTGATCGTTCACGGTTAATGGAACCTTGTCAGTCGTCCAGGGTATCCAGCGCTTTCTGGAAACGATTGGCGTGCGATCTTTCGGCGCGGGCCAGGGTCTCGAACCAGTCGGCTATTTCTTCAAAACCTTCTTCACGCGCAGTTTTTGCCATGCCCGGATACATATCGGTGTATTCGTGCGTTTCACCGGCAATGGCTGCTTTCAGATTGTCGCTGGTCGATCCGATCGGCAAGCCTGTCGCCGGGTCACCGACTTCTTCCAGGTATTCCAGATGCCCATGAGCATGGCCGGTTTCGCCCTCTGCCGTAGAACGAAATACGGCCGATACATCGTTGTATCCTTCAACATCGGCTTTGGACGCGAAATACAAATAGCGGCGATTCGCCATGGATTCCCCGCCAAATGCTTCTTTCAGGTTGTTTTCTGTTTGAGTATCTTTCAACGACACGAGTGGTCTCCTTGAAATTTCCCGGTGGAAATATGATGATGCCGGCCGGTACCGACTTTTTAGACTCGGTCTAGCCTATGCTGAAAATGTAGTCCCGGACCCGGCCGATGTCAAACCACTTTTGTGATGCCGGTCATTGACCCGGACCCGGGTACTGGTTATGTTTTGCGCCACCGGAGGATCCCTTGGCAGCCAAAAAGAAAACCACGATCGATTTTGAGAAATCGCTCAAAGAACTGGAGGCGCTGGTCAACACGCTGGAACAGGGCGACCTGTCGCTGGAAGACACGCTTAAACAGTTCGAGCGAGGCATAGAGCTCACACGCAGCTGCCAGACCGCGTTGAAAAACGCGGAGCAAAAGGTGGAAATCCTCCTTGAAAAGGCTGGGGATGGAAAACTTGCCGAATTCGAAACCGAAGACTGACCGCTCTGCGAGCGAGTGCTTTGAGGCGCTGAACGCCAGGACGGCGATATTGCGGGCGCGCGTCGACCGAGCGTTGAAAAGCAAATTGCCCTATGTTGCAGATGGTATTTCTCAGTTGCATGAGGCAATGCAGTACGCCGTGCTCGGTGGAGGAAAACGCGTCCGGCCTGCCCTGGTTTATGCAACCGGCGAAGCACTGGGTCTGAACACTGCGGCACTGGATATACCCGCCTGCGCGGTAGAACTCGTACATGTGCATTCGCTGGTGCACGATGATCTGCCGGCCATGGATGATGACGATTTGCGCCGAGGCAAGCCGGCCTGCCACATCGCGTTCGATGAAGCCACGGCCATACTGGTCGGAAACTCATTGCAAGCGCTGGCATTTGAGCTGCTGGCCAATGACCCGGGCCTGGATGCTCTACCGGAGCAACGGTTGAAAATGATCGCTACCCTGGCCGGTGCAATCGGAGCCGACGGAATGGCGTCGGGCCAGGCAATCGATCTTGCAGCGGCCGGTCACGAGATGTCGGTCGACCAGATTGAAACCATGCACCAACGCAAAACCGGCTATCTGATCGGCGCTTCCGTTACCCTTGCTGCGTTATGCAAACCTTCGGTCAGCGTCGATGAAATCAGTGCATTGAACCAATATGCAGAAAACATTGGCCTGGTCTTCCAGATCACTGACGATATCCTCGATATCGAAGGCGATGCCCTATTGCTCGGAAAACATACCGGCTCGGATCAGTCCAGGGGCAAACCCACCTACCCGTTGATCGCCGGCATGAGCGCGGCGCGTCAACGCTGCCAGGACCTCACCGGCAAGGCGGTCGCCAGCCTTGAACGATTTGGGCCCGATGCGGATATGCTGCGCCAAATGGCATTATTCGTTCTGAATCGACACCAATAGGCGCATCAATACCCGCGACTTTTCTGGTTCCCCGATGCAAAATCGGTCAAAATAACAGGTCCCGCCAATGGTTGGCCGGATGCCACAGGAATTCCCAGCAGGAAACGTAGATGAACAGGATAACGCAGGCGCCCGATAGCAGTTTTGAGGCCATAGAAGACGTACAAAGCCGCGCAGATACCCGTCAGATGCCCATCAACAAGGTCGGCATCAAGGATATTTATCACCCGGTGCGCGTCAAGGATCGTTCGGGTGGCGAGCAACATACGATTGCCAGGTTCAACATGTACGTCAATCTGCCGCATGATTTCAAAGGCACTCATATGTCCCGGTTCGTGGAGATCCTGAACAATCACGAGCGCGAGATATCGGTCAAATCTTTCCGTGACATGCTGGAAGAGCTGACCAACAGGCTGGATGCGGATTCCGGCCATATCGAAATGAGCTTCCTGTACTTTGTCAATAAAACGGCGCCCATATCCGGCGTCGAAAGCCTGATGGACTACAAGGCAAGCCTCATAGGCCAAAGATCTGATGAAAAAAATAATATCGAGATCAAGGTGGTGGTACCGGTCACCAGCCTGTGCCCCTGTTCCAAAGGGATTTCAGATCGTGGCGCACATAATCAACGATCGCATGTCACGATATCGGCGAAGATTTCCAGTTTCATGTGGATAGAGGAACTGATCGATATTGCAGAAGACGAAGCTTCCTGCGAGCTGTTCAGTATTCTCAAGCGACCGGATGAGAAATTCGTGACGGAAGAAGCCTACGATAACCCCAAATTTGTCGAGGACATCGTGCGCGATATTGCGGTACGGTTGAAGGCAGATGAACGCATATTGTCATTTTCGGTCGCATCCGAAAATTTCGAATCCATACATAATCATTCAGCATATGCGCTGATCGAATACGATAAGGAAGCCGAAGAAAATCAGGCTGATTAGGGCAGGTTTGATTTTTTTTATGGGAGGGAGCTTCTTATGTCTGGGCTGCGCCCGAGTTTTGCAGGCGACCGATCATGGCACGCAGGAACACTTTGTTGAATCGTAGCTGACAGGCAGCCGACACCTGTTCCAGCAGTGTTGAAGATACCCGAAGCAATGTCACCTCACCTTTGGCGCGGATACCCGCAGTACGTTTGGCATCTTTGACATAGCTCGTCTCACCAAAGCACTCGCCCTCGTCCAGCTTGCCAGCGGAACTTTTGCTGCCTTCCACCTGCACCGACCCATTGACGATAATATAAAAACGGTCATCCATTTCACCGGCTTTGACGATTTCATCGCCATCGGCATAATCCTGCCATTTGCTGGCACGCAGTACTTCCCAGATTTCCGAGTGTGAGAAATCGTGGAAAAACCGTAACCGGCGTAGCATATCGAAACGCTCCTGGTTGTCGATCGCCTCGTACTGGTTCTTGAGTTTCTGGTAAACCTTGGTCAGGGCCGCGGCAAATTCCAGTCCGTTTTTGTATCGTTTGTGTGGATCTTTTTGCAGGGCGATCGCAACGACTTCTTCCAGTTCTTCCGGAATATCCTCGCGCAGCGTATGAATCGGCGCTGGCGTCGCATATACGATCTGGTGCAAAAGCTTTGACAGGTTGCCGGCGCGGAATGGCCGGAAACCAGTGAGTAATTCGTACATCACCGCACCCAGGGAATACAGATCCGATGCATTGGTCAGTTCTTCGCCCTGAACCTGCTCGGGTGACATGTAACTTGGCGAACCTGCAATACCTTCGATACGAGATATGTCGGAGTCTGCAACCAGCGCGATACCAAAGTCGATAATGCGTATGTCACTATCCTGCGTCAGCATGATATTGCTGGGTTTGATGTCTCTGTGGATGACGCCTCGGCCATGCGAATAATTCAGCGCCTTGGCGCCTTTATAGACCATTTCGACGACATCATCGATGCGTAACAGATTGTCCGGCTTGCAATAGGCACTCAGCGTGCGGGCGCCGTGGATATGCTCTGTCACAACGTAGTATTTGCCGTCGATCTCACCGGCATCGTATATCGGCAGAATATTCGGGTGCTGCAGCATACCCACCATGTGGGCTTCACTGAGAAACATCTTGCGCGCCACCCGCGCACGTTCTTCGTCGCCGTCGAGTTCGGTGTTGTAGACCTTGATTGCCACATCGCGGCCGTAATACGGGTCGTGTGATAAATAGACTATGCCGGTGCTGCCACGGCCAACCTGGTTGATGATCGCGTACTTCCCGATCTTGTCAGGCGCCTTCTCACGGGTTTTTTTCTTGGCAGCAACACTCATTGTCAGGATTCACCAAAATTTGAGAACTCCGTCACATTTCTGGCAACAAAAACCGCAAGAGGAGCAGACATGCGGCGGCGTAGATACCCGCCAGAACGTCATCAAGCATAATCCCCAGACCCCCGCCAATTCTGTGATCCACGTCGCGAATCGGCCACGGTTTTACGATATCAAACAGCCTGAAAAGCCCGAATCCCAAGGCCATCCACAACCAACCCGCCGGTGCCGCCAGCGATGCAGCAGGTGCCGCCAGCATCGTTATCCAGTACCCCACAATCTCGTCCCAAACGATACCCGGGTGGTCATGGACAGCCAGTTTTGCGGCAGCGTAGTGGCAAATCCAGACTCCGGCCGCAAAACCGGCAATAACGATGGCAACCCGCCATGGCATGCTGGCCTGTCGCAGCCACCATTCGGTCACAACACCCACCAGGGTGCCCGCAGTTCCGGGTGCAAACGGGGCCAGGCCGCTACCAAAACCAAATGCGATCAAAACAACCGGGTCAGAAAACACCCGGGCCGGCGATTCACTGAATTTCATATGCCGCTCGCAAAATGATCATAGCCGGTGATATCAAGCTCCCGGGTACCTGACTCGTCGCGACCATAAATACCTGCGTCACCACGGATCTTTCCGATCGCAGTCACCGGAAGCTGGTCCGCAATCTCGAATACGGCTTCCCGGTTGCCCGGCGCCACCGTGAAGCACAGTTCATAGTCGTCGCCACCGGACAGGGCATATTTCAGCGCTGTGTCGCGGTCGCAACCCGATTGCATCGCCTTTGACAGGGGTATCGCATCGATATCGATCAATGCGCCGGCCTGGCTTGCGGTAGCAAGCCTGGCAAGATCTGCGACCAGCCCATCTGATACATCAATTGCAGCCGTAGCCAGGTTTCTCAATGCCAGACCAAGATCGACACGTGGTTCGGGTCGCCAGAAACGCTTTTCCAGATAGCCATCATCATCAAAACTCTGTGACCCGGCGGCGGCCGCCAAACCCGCCGCGGCATCACCCAGGTAACCACTGACGAATACAATATCGCCAACATTGGCGGTATCGCGTTTGAGCGCATCGGCCTTGTCGACCGGGCCGCCTGTAGTGATCGTGATCGACAACGGTCCGCGCGTCGTATCACCACCGATCAGTTGCACCTTGTATTGATTGGCCAGTGAAAAAAACCCGCTGGAAAAGGACGCCAGCCACGATTCATCCTGATCCGGGACCGTCAGGGCCAGCATCGCCCACACTGGTCTGGCACCCATGGCCGCGAGATCGCTCAGGTTCACTGCCAGCGCGCGGTAACCGATATCTTCCGGGTCCCCACGCGGCGGGAAATGCACACCTTCGATCAGCGTGTCGCAACTGATGGCGAGATGGCTGTCATGACCGCCCCCGGAATTACTATAAGCCAGGATCGCGGCGTCGTCGCCAATACCCAGGACTACCTCATCGGAGTCCACGCCGCGATGCGCGAAATGGCGGGTTATGAGATCAGACTCCGACAACCTGCACTCCTTTGTTCATTCGGGTAATTTCATTTTGAAGGTTTTTGGCGGTACCAGCGCGGGTAATGCTCCCTGACTACCGGGCCATCGATGGCCAATGCATGGCAACTACCCAGGTGCGGCGGCATGGTTTCACCCGGCTGACCGCTGCTTTCATCATCCGGGCCGCCATGATCCTTCAGCAACAATGGCCCCATGGTTTGCACTGCGGTGATCACAAGATTGTTCAGCAGCTTTGTCAGGTGCGAGCAACCCCGGTCGCCGCCTATTACGGCTTTTGCATCGCGGCGAAAATTCGGGCCGATCTGCAACCCGGCCAGGGATCCGTAATCCGGCACTATTGCATCGCATACGCTGTACGGATATGAATCGCTGGATGCTTCCGCCGCCTGGATGACAAAATTGTCGTCTATCGTAAGCCGCATCCACATATCATGCACCGGCTCACCCACTGCGACATCGCCGCGAAATTTATTCTTGAAGGAATAGGTTTTCGTATCTTGCAGCCGGCCCTCTATGTCCCAAAGCCCGTCGCTGCGGCGATAGCCCCTGCATTCAATATCGCGATTGTGAATCAGCTCACGATCGCCCGGTTCGCTGAGTGGCATCAGGCACGCTCCTTGCCGGCGTTATCGCGTTCTTCCTTGCGCAAGACAAAAGACACTCCGTCCAATACAGCGTTGACATACTTGTGGCCATCCGCCGCGCCAAACTTTTTACTCAACCGCACCGCTTCATTGATAACAACCCGGTACGGTACATCGAGCCTGGACTTTAACTCGTACACACCGATCAACAGGATCGCATGTTCGACGGGATCGAGCTGCGCAATATCGCGATCTGCCTGTTCGGCAATTATTGCATCGAGATCGGCATTCATGGCGATTGTCTGAGACACAATATCGCGAAAGTACTCACCACCATGTTTGTGCATGGAATTGTCCTGCTCGAACTGGGCAATCAACTCATCGGAAGATGATGTATTGAGTATCCACTGATACAAAGCCTGGACTGCAAGACGTCGCGACCGGCTGCGCTGCTGGTTTACACCGCTCTTTTTTTCAGGTTTGCCGGCCACAGTTCAGACATCCAGCGTATGCAGCAAATTGGCTGTTTCAATTGCCGCAAGGGCTGCATCCGCACCCTTGTTGCCGGCCTTGGTCCCGGCCCGCTCGATTGCCTGCTCGACCGTGTCACAGGTCAGCACCCCGAAACCTATGGGTACGCCGTGTTTTGTAGCTGCCAGGCTTACACCTCGGGCCGCTTCACCGGAGACGAAATCAAAATGCGGTGTGCTCCCGCGTATGACCGCCCCCAGGGCAACAACAGCGTCGTAGCGCTTGCACCCGGCCACCTTGTCCAGCACCAGCGGCAATTCAAAACCGCCGGGCACCTTGATGACATCGATATCCGATTCGTTTACGCCATGCCTGAGTAACGCATCAAGCGCACCGCGCACAAGGCTGTCGACGACAAACTCGTTAAAGCGCGTTGCCACAATTGCAATTTTCAAATCGCGCGCGATCATATCGCCTTGTATTGTATTGCTCATATATTGTCGTCGTATTCGTAATCAACTACTTCAAGACCAAAACCCGATATACCGAGCATTTGTTTTGGTGCGCTCAAGACCCGCATTCGCGTAATACCCAGATCACGCAATATCTGCGCACCGGTACCATATGTTTTCAGCGGTGTTGCTGCCAGGGCTTTTTCGGTTATGTCCGGCTGGGTCTTTTTCTGGTCCAGCGCCTGTACCGCATCCATCAATTCACCCGGTTCTTCATGACCACGCAATATGACCAGCACACCGCGATCTTCATCGGCGATGCGGCGCATGGCATTGCGTAACGGCAAGCCCAGCTCCGAGCCCTGTATCCCGACGACATCGCCCAGGGTATCCTGCACATGCACACGGACCAGCACCGGGTCATCGCCAGAAATGTCACCTCGTACCAATGCAAGATGCACATTGCGGTTGGCATGGTCTTCAAAACACATCATCCGGAAATCGCCGAATTCATTCGTGATCGATGTTTCACTGATGCGCTCCACCGACTCCTCGGTTTGCAAGCGGTAACGAATAAGATCAGCGATGGTGCCAATCCTGAACCCATGCGTACGCGCAAAACTCTCCAGATCGGCGCGCCGCGCCATGCTGCCATCTTCGTTGAGAATTTCGACTATGGTTGCCGCCGGTTCGAAGCCAGCCAGCCGCGCAAGATCACAGCCAGCTTCCGTATGTCCGGCACGATTGAGGACACCACCCGGTTGCGCCATGAGTGGGAATATGTGCCCCGGCTGGCATAAATCCTCGGGTACCGCATGTTTGGCAACCGCCGTCTGGATGGTTCGGGCCCGGTCGTGCGCGGATATTCCCGTTGTAATGCCTTCCGCCGCTTCTATGGATATTGTGAAATTGGTCTGAAGGTTTCGATCGGTATCGCTCACCATCAGCGGCAATCGCAATTGTTTGCATCGCTCTCGGCCCAGTGTCAAACAAATCAGGCCACGCCCAAAGCGAGCCATGAAATTGACGTCCTCGGGTCTGACCCGTTTGGCTGCCATGATGAGATCGCCTTCATTCTCGCGATTTTCATCATCCATCATGATCACCATTTTGCCGGCTTTCACGTCCGCAATGATGTTTTCGATCGAGTCCAGCCCCTTGCCGGCTGCGCCTTCAAGTTTTATCGGTATAGCCATAATTCTTCAGTGTCTCTTCGTCTATCGCAGCGTGTGCCGTGTTTCCAGTGGTTTCCAGCAACCGCGCCATATACCTGGCCAACAGATCGATCTCCAGGTTGACCCGCGCGCCCGGTTCGTATTCATTGAGAATTGTACAGGACAGCGTATGCGGAACGAGATTTACGGAAAAGAGATTTTCTCTGGATTCATTGACCGTCAGGCTGACACCATCCACGCATATGGCACCCTTTGTGGCTATGAGCCGGTACAGATCACCCGGCGCCTCGAACTCCATGCGTACTGACCGGGCATCGTTATGACGGTGCCTCAGTTTGCCAATACCGTCGACATGGCCGGTTACCAGGTGCCCGCCCAGCGGGTCGCCGGCCCGGAGTGCCGGTTCGAGATTGACCTCGCTGCCGCGACCCAGCTCACCCAGCGTAGTAACCGACAAGGTTTCCGCGGATATATCCGCCGAGAATTTTCCCGAACCCACCTCGGTGGCTGTCAGGCAGACGCCATTGACTGCAATGCTGTCGCCCGGAGCCGTACGCGACAAATCCAGATCACCGGCATCGATGGTCAGCGACATGTCGCCGCCAACCTTTTGAATGGATGAGATGGACCCGAGCGCCTGGATGATTCCGGTAAACATGAATCAGCCGCGCCCGTCCCGGACGAGCTCCGCTGTAATGCGAATATCGTCACCAACGCGAGTAATGTCGGTGACCGAAAGGTCGACACTATCCGACAAAGCATCGACACCTGGCATGTGGAACATGCCGCGCGCATGACTACCCATGAACTTCGGCGCAAGATATATGCTCAATGAATCAACCAGGTTATTGTGCAAAAACGCACCAGCCAGACAGGCCCCCGCCTCGATCATGACATCGTTGCATTCCATGTCACCAAGCGTGGATATCAATGTATCAAGATCAACCTTGTCGCCATCTGGCATACAGAATAATTCTACACCCTGGTCCTCATATGGCTGCCACGCGGGTCCAGACTCGACTACGGTCGCAATGATGGTCCTGCCCGGCAACTGAAAACATTTTGCAGATGACGGCGTGCGCAACGTTGAATCGACAATCACCCGCATGGGTTGCCGCTCGTATTCAGCTCCGTCGACATGGCGAGCTGTCAGCGAGGGGTCATCGGCAATCATGGTGCCGGAGCCGGTGATGATCGCCGAGCTTTGTGCCCTGAGCAAGTGCACATCCGCCCGCGACGCCTCACTGGTAATCCACCGGCTTTCGCCTGATTTCATGGCGGTACGACCATCCAGACTGGCCGCCATTTTGAGCGTGACTCTTGGGCGGCCGGTTTCGCACCGGTGAATAAAACCGCGGTTGAGCTCAGCCGCATCCTCTTTCAGCAAACCGCATTCGACCTTGATGCCGGCCTTTTTCAACGCTTTGATTCCACCCCCGGCCACCTTTTTGTTGGGGTCCTTCATAGCAATAACCACACGCGCGACACGCGCCTCGATCAATGCATCGACACACGGTGGTGTTCGCCCATGGTGACAGCAGGGCTCCAGCGTCACGTATACCGTCGCATCGCGCGCAGACGCCCCGGCTGCGGCCAGCGCTGCTATTTCTGCATGCGCCTCGCCAGCCCTGGCATGCCAGCCCTCGCCAAGCATCTCGCCATTCCATTCAATGACGCAGCCTACCCGCGGGTTTGGGTCACAGGAATAAAGACCATTGCGCGCCAGCTCCACCGCGCGCCGCATCATTTTTTCATCAATGGCAGCAGACATGTGTTTATTGGTTCAGGAATCTTCGTCGGGTAGCAATGACATTTGTTCGCGATTTGCAAGACGCGCCGCGTCCCGCAGCTTTTCGATTTCTTCACTGAATGCCTCAACATCCTGGAAACTTCTGTATATGGATGCGAAACGTACGTATGCAATCTGATCCAGCTCGCGCAATTCGTTCATGACCAGCTCGCCGAGTTCCATCGCTGGTATTTCCCGTTCACCCAGTGTGCGCAGACTGTGCACAATACGTTGTACGGCCGCCTCCACTTTTTCGCTGCCAACCGGTCGTTTCTCCAGTGCTTTCAGCACACCACTGCGCAGCTTGCTTTCGTCAAATGGCTGGCGGCTTTCATCGCGCTTGATAATACGCGGCATCACCAGTTCGGCCGTTTCAAATGTCGTGAATCGCTCAGCACAATCCAGACACTCGCGACGCCTGCGTACCTGCCGACCCTCGCCGGCCAGCCGCGAGTCGATTACCTTGGTTTCTTCATGACCACAAAACGGGCAATGCATAACACACAGTACCGGTTAGGTTTGGTACACAGGGAACCGCGCGCACAACTCGAGTACCTGGCCGCGCACCCGATCGATGGTCGATTCATTTTCAATATCGTCGAGCACATCCGCAATCCAGTTTGTCAGCTCGACGATTTCGTTTTCACCAAAGCCGCGGGTTGTCACCGCGGGTGTCCCCATGCGAAGGCCGCTGGTTATAAACGGTGATCTTGGATCATTTGGCACGGTATTCTTGTTTACCGTGATATAGGCTCGACCCAGCGCCGCATCCGCATCCTTGCCAGTGAATTCCTTGTCGATGAGATCAACAAGAATCAGGTGATTCTCGGTTCCGCCAGAGACGATATTGTAGCCACGATCGATCATCGTTGCCGCCATGGCCTTGGCATTCGCAACCACTTTCTTCTGGTAGTCCACGAACCCGGGGTGCAGGGCTTCCTTGAACGCCACTGCTTTTGCCGCGATCACGTGCATCAAAGGGCCACCCTGAGTACCCGGAAACACCAGGGAATTGAATTTCTTTTGCAGCTCCTCGTTTTCGCGCGCAAGAATGATGCCGCCACGCGGGCCCCGTAACGTTTTGTGGGTCGTCGATGTCGTGACATCGGCGATGGGTACCGGATTCGGATAGATACCCGCTGCCACCAGACCGGCAACGTGCGCCATATCAACAAACAACAAGGCACCCACCTCGTCGGCAATATCGCGAAAGCGCTGCCAGTCGACTATCCCCGAGTACGCGGAAAAACCGGCAACAATCACTTTTGGTTTGTGCTCTTTTGCAAGCTCTTCAACCTGCGCATAATCGATCTCCCCCGTTTCCGGGTGAAGGCCATACTGGATCGCGTTGAACACGCGACCCGAAAAATTCACTTTTGATCCATGGGTGAGATGCCCGCCATGCGCCAGGCTCATACCCAGGATCGTATCACCGGGATTCGCGACGGCCAGGTACGCTGCAACATTTGCCTGCGATCCGGAGTGTGGCTGCACGTTTGCGTAGTCGGCGCCGAACAATTGCTTGACCCGATCGATGGCCAGCTCTTCTGCAACATCGACGTATTCGCAACCGCCGTAGTATCGTTTGTGCGGGTAACCTTCGGCATACTTGTTCGTCAGAACACTGCCCTGCGCTTCCAGTACACGCGGGCTCGCGTAATTTTCCGATGCAATCAGCTCGATATGCTCTTCCTGCCGGCGCAGTTCATTGTCGAGCGCTTCCTTGAGCTCATTGTCAAAACCGGCGATGGTCAAATCGCTGCTGTACATGAAAATCTCCGACGATGGTGATAACGGCGGGCATTGTACCGCAGGGACGGCCTTCAAAGCGTCGTTTCAATCAGCGCTACGGGGCTTCGATAAACGCCTGGACCACGCCGCCCCAGGCCCGTGCCAGATTCCGCAGATTGTAGCCTCCTCCACCCAGACCGAGTATCCGTCCTTGCGCATAGCGCCCCGCAATCCTGCACAGGTTGCGTGCAGCCTCGGTGTGCGCAGCTTCGGTGTATCGCAGATGCGTGATCGGGTCGCCCCCGAGACTGTCCGCACCGCATTGCATGACAATAAATTCTGGCTCGAATTCGCCGAGAAATGCCTCGACCGCTTCCCAGGCTTCAAAAAACTCCGGGTTGCCGGCGCCCGGTGACAAAGCGATATTCAGTTTTGTTCCCTCTGCCTCACCAAGACCCGCCTCATCCGGGCGCCCGGTGCCGGGGTACAAATACGCACCATCCTCATGGATATCGGCAAATATGATTGCCGGATCTTTTTCAAACGCATAAAAGACCCCGTCCCCGTGATGCGCATCGATGTCGACGTAGGCAATTCGTGCAAGACCATAATGACGCTTGAGCTGCTCCAGAACGACACCGCAATCATTGAATACGCAAAAACCCGCTGCGTGTGAGCGACCTGCGTGGTGCAACCCGGCAATGGGTACGAACCCGCGGCTGCAGCGACCGCTCATGATCTCCTCGATGGCCGCCAGCGTGGAGCCAACCACATACCGCGATGTTGCAAACATGTCCGGAAACACCGGTGTGTCGCCCGTATCGAGAAATCCACTGCCCTCATCGGAGCGCTTTTCGACCAGCGCGATATATTCCTGGGTATGGAACGATGCCAGTTCTTCTATGGTCGCCTGCCGTGGCGGCACCTGTATGAGCGAATCGCGAATATTCCTGTCATCCAGCGCATCAACGAACGCCTTGTGCCGATCCGGACCAAAGGGATGATCATCGGGAAACCCGTATGCTGCAATCTCATCACCCGTGACGACGCACACCGGCTTTATTTGTTTTTCGCTCGCGGTATTCATGGCGTGGATCATAATATCAAGCAATCAGGCAGCAAGTGGTGGTAAACCGCCATGAGTTAAAAGATAATGCGGCGCCTTTCAACTCAAACATACGGTAATTACAAATATCCATGGCCCAGTTTATCTACACAATGAACCGGGTGGCCAAAATGGTGCCACCCAAACGATTCATCATTCACGATATCTCGCTGAGTTTTTTCCCCGGTGCGAAAATCGGTGTGCTGGGTCTCAATGGCTCGGGCAAGTCCACGCTGCTCAGGATCATGGCAGGTATCGACAATGAATTTGATGGCGAGGCACGACCGCAGCCTGGCATCAAAATCGGTTTCCTGCCACAGGAGCCGGAGCTGGACCCGGAAAAGGATGTACGTGGCAATGTTGAAATGGGTGTCGCAGAAACCAAGAAACTGATGGACCGGTTCAACGATATCAGCATGAAATTTGCCGAGCCCATGGATGACGACGAAATGAACAAGTTGCTTGCAGAACAGGGCAAGCTGCAGGATGCGATCGATGCATGCGATGGCTGGGAGCTGGAGCGGCGTCTTGAAGTTGCTGCCGATGCATTGCGGCTGCCCGAATGGGACGCCGATGTCGCCACGCTGTCGGGTGGTGAGCGGCGCAGAGTAGCGCTCTGCCGTTTGTTGTTGTCAAAACCCGATATGTTGCTGCTGGATGAGCCCACCAACCATCTGGACGCGGAATCGGTCGCGTGGCTGGAAAGATTCCTGGATGAATATCCCAGCACCGTGATCGCGGTTACCCATGACAGGTATTTCCTGGACAACGTCGCCGGCTGGATTCTGGAGCTGGATCGCGGCCATGGCATACCCTGGCAGGGAAATTATTCGTCCTGGCTTGAACAAAAAGAAGCACGCCTGGCCAATGAGGAAAAACAGCAGGCCGCACGGCGCAAATCGATGCAGGCCGAGCTCGAGTGGGTACGCACAAGCCCGAAAGGCAGACACGCAAAAAGCAAGGCCCGTTTGCAGCGATACAACGAGCTGGCATCGCGGGAAACGCAGACCCGTAATGAAACCAACGAGATCTACATCCCGCCCGGTCCGAGACTCGGTGACCTGGTCATCGAGGTCAACGGTCTGCGCAAGGGATTTGATAAAAAACTGCTGATCGACGATCTGAGTTTCAGCCTGCCACCTGGCGGAATTGTCGGTGTGATTGGTCCAAACGGTGCGGGTAAGACCACATTGTTTCGAATGCTCACCGGTGTTGAGCAACCCGATTCAGGGGAAATACGGCTGGGTGAAACCGTAGATCTTGCCTATGTCGATCAGTCACGCCAGGCGCTGGATGACAAAAAGACCGTTTGGGAGGAAATATCCGATGGCCAGGATCTGATCCGCGTGGGCACATACGAAACCCAGTCACGAAAATATGTTGGCCGGTTCAATTTCCGCGGTGCCCAGCAGCAACAGCACGTTGGCGAATTATCCGGTGGCGAGCGCAACCGCGTTCATCTTGCAAAACTCCTGAGATCCGGTGGCAACGTTTTGCTTTTGGACGAGCCGACCAACGACCTCGACGTGGAAACTTTGCGTGCGCTGGAAGAAGCATTGCTCAATTTTCCGGGTTGCGCTGTCGTGATATCGCATGACCGGTGGTTCCTGGATCGAAATGCCACGCATATTTTGGCATTTGAAGGCGACAGCAAAGTCGTCTGGTTCGAGGGCAACTACGCAGACTACGAACAGGATTTCAAACGTCGCAATGGCGATCTGGCCGATCAGCCGCATCGGTTACGCTATAAGCGACTCGATGCATAGGCAGCAACCTGGGGTGTCCTGCGTCAGACTTTTGCCGGCAGATATTTTTCCCGGCGAAGTTTTGGGGTAGCAAATTCGCGTTCCTTGAACCAGACCATGGACTCATCGATCATGCCCGGGTTGCCGCACATATATATGATGTCTGATTCGGCGTTGAGACCCATATCTGCGAAGCGTGTCTGCACATAGCCTTTATATTCGTAATCGGCCGGCGTCTCGGGAAACTCGCGGCTATAGCAGGCATGGAATCGAAAATTCCGGTGCTGACTGGCAAACTCGATGAATTCCTCACCATACAGCAGCTCATCACGAGTCCAGACACCCATCAGCATATCGGCACTGTAGTCACCGGTTGCGAGCAATTTTGAAAGCTCGGGCAACATGGCCCGGTATGGAGTAATACCCGTTCCTGTCCCGGCAAGCACATAGCGGCACGGTGGGTCACCACGGAGGGTAAAGCGGCCATAGGGTCCGCTGGCCAGGATCTCGTCGCCCGGTTGCAGGCCGAACAATAATTTTGTCGCCCGGCCCCCTTCTACAGGTGACACCGCAATCTCGATCAGATCGGTGGTCCCGGGTGCTGTGGCAACCGAGTAGCTGCGATGCACGGCCTGACCATCGACATCAAAGTGGATATTGATGAACTGACCCGCCTTGTAATCAAACGGCTGGTCATCGCTGCGCCTGAATGCCAGGTGCAGAATATGCGGTGTGATCTTGCTGCTTGAATCAAGCTTTAGCGGAAATGTCTTCCACGCCATAAAACATATCCCTGAAAATTAAAGGCACCCGGATCCGGGCGCGGCGCGATCATATCACAGGATCAGTGGCCGATCCTGAAACCAGATGCGCGGTCAAAGCGGCAAAAACCGTGCGCAAATGCTGTTGCGTCTGAGCAAACCTGGGGTGTTGCGGGCCACCTGCGGGGTCATGTTCATCCATGTAAACGCGCTGGCACATCTCGATCTGGATGGCCTGCACCCCGGCCAGCGACCCATAGTGGCTGGTGATATAACCGCCCTTGTAGGGTGTGTTTCGGGTAACCCGCAGATTCTGCGCGCCAAAGGCATCATGCATGAGATCGCTTAGCCACGGATCGCAGCTTTGGCCGTCCCGGTCACCGAGATAGATATCATCGCGCAGCTCATCGTGAATCCGGTTTGCACATGAGACGATGCTGTGGGCATCGATCAGGACCACTTGATCAAACCGTCCAAGCTTGTCATCAATCAGCGCCGCAAGTTTTGCGTGATACGGTGCATGATATTGCTGCCGGAGTTCTTCGATCTCCGACTCATCCGGGGGCTCGGCAAACACCGTTTCCCCGCTAAAGGTTTGCGTTGCGACCAGACCGGTTTCAAACCTGCCCGGGTACAATGCCTGCGGTTTTGGTGGACGATTC
>CBDUSC010000001.1:0-35128 GCA_965369735.1 uncultured bacterium | reverse complement strand
CGCAAGACTCCAAAGGAACGCGTGGATAGTCTTTTGGATGAGTTTGATATCGAATCGCTGGATGGCCTGTATCAAAAAATCGGTCTTGGTGAACGCCTGGCGCCACTGGTGGCGCGCCGCCTGGTCAGCGAGGATAGCGAACCCAAATCGGATGACCCCGCGCCGCTGGCGATCACCGGCACCGAAGGCATGGTCGTGACCTATGCCAGGTGCTGTTACCCGATCCCGGATGACCCGATTATCGGTTACCTCAGCTCCGGTCGGGGAATCGTGATCCACCGGAACTCATGTGGCAATCTCGCCGAGTATCGCAAGCAACCGGACAAATGGTTGCCCGTGGCCTGGAAAGAAGACGTCGACCGGGAGTTCCTGGTCGAAATCCGCGCCGAAGTCGTCAACCGCATGGGCGTGCTCGCGGCGGTCGCTTCGACCATAGCCACTACCAAATCCAATATCGATCACGTATCAGTTGTTGAAAGAGACGGCGATACATCAACTTTGATATTTCAGATTTTCGTAAACGACCGGAAACAACTCGCGCGCGTGATGCGCAGCATTCGTGTCATGCCTGACGTATTGCACGTGTCGCGCAGCTGCGCATAAATAACGCTATTCAAAAAGGACGAAACTCAATGACCCGTAACGCGATACATACCGATGATGCGCCCGCCGCGATTGGAACCTACTCGCAAGCGGTATCAACCGGCAATCTCGTTTTTTTGTCAGGACAGATTCCCCTGGACCCGAAAACCCAGGAACTCGTGGCGGGAGAAACGGAACTGGCGGTTCGCAGAGTTTTCGATAACATTCGCAACATCGCACAAGCCTCGGGTGGCGACCTTGGCAACGTCGCCAGGCTGACAATCTATCTCACCGATCTTGGCGATTTCGGTATCGTCAACGAAGTGATGTCTGACATTTTTGATGAGCCGTATCCGGCCCGCGCAGTAATCCAGGTTTCGGCATTGCCAAAGGGCACGAATGTGGAAATCGACGCAATACTTTCTCTCTGATCGGCGCAGTGGCGCATACACACAAGCAGGCTCCCCGCGACGCTGGTCAGCCACTTGATGAACTGTCCATCGAGACCCTGCGTGGCGTCGGACCACAGGTTGCGGCCAAACTCGAAAAGTTCGGCTTATCGACGGTACAGGATCTCCTGTTTCTGCTTCCGCTGCGCTACGAAGACCGCACCCGCATTGTTCCGATCGGCAGCCTGAAACCAGGCGACAAGGCCGTCATAGAGGGAGATATCGAGTTAACCGAGGCGGTATATCGCGGTCGCAGAATGTTGCTTAGCCAGGTATCGGATGGATCCGGATTCATCACGCTGCGATTTTTTCACTTTTCAAAAACCCAGCAAACCGGTCTTGCGCGCGGCAGGCGCATACGGTGTTTTGGCGAAGTTCGCGCAGGCGGCAAGGGCCTGGAACTGATCCACCCGGAATATCGATTTTTATCTGCAGAAAACGCGGCGCCGGTAGAAGAAACGCTGACGCCGATATACCCGGCAACCGAAGGCATACAGCAACCGCGGCTCAGAAACCTCACCAACCAGGCGCTGGAGCTGTTTCGCCGGGAAACCGTCACCGATCTGATACCAGCGGAGATTCTTGATCAAACGAGGATGCCATCCCTGAGTGAGTCCATACTGTATCTGCATCGGCCGCCACCGGATGCATCGCTGGAATTGCTGGCCAGCGGCCATCACCCCGCGCAACGGCGCCTTGCGCTGGAAGAACTGCTGGCGCACCACCTGAGCCTGCGTCGTCTACGCGCCAGGCTGCGGTGCGACCCCGCAATTGCGATCAAGCCATCGCCAAAAATGGAGGATCGTTTTTTCGATTCGCTGCCATTTTCCCTGACGGATGCGCAACAAAGGGTCATTGCGGAAATAAACGCAGACATTGCACTACCGGTACCGATGCTGCGCCTGGTGCAGGGTGATGTGGGATCCGGAAAAACGGTAGTTGCCGCAGCCGCGACCGTGCGTGTTGTCGCAGCGGGTTATCAAGCCGCCATAATGGCGCCAACCGAGTTGCTGGCCGAACAACACCACGTAAATTTCAAAGGCTGGTTTGATAAATTACACATACCGGTAGCCTGGTTGTCTGGAGCGACAAAAGGTCGTGCGCGAACTCAAACGTTGTCCGGCATTGCATCGGGCGCAGCAAAAGTGATCGTCGGTACACACGCGCTGTTCCAGGAGGGCGTCGAATTCAACAAGCTGGCACTGATCGTTGTGGATGAGCAGCATCGCTTTGGTGTGCACCAGCGCATGGCACTCATGAAAAAGGGTATCGTCGCAACCTCCCACCCGCATCAGCTCATCATGACTGCGACCCCGATACCGCGCACGCTGGCAATGACAGCGTATGCCGATCTGGACGCATCGGTCATCGATGAACTGCCGCCTGGCAGAAAACCGGTAAAAACGGTTGCGATATCCGATCGGCGCCGTGCCGATGTCGTACAACGTGTCCACGATGCCTGCAAGCAGGGCCAGCAGGCGTACTGGGTCTGCCCATTGATCGATGAATCCGAGGTCCTTGAATACCAGGCGGCAGAAGAAACCGCCGCGATGCTGCGCGAGGCGCTACCCGATCTTAAGATAGGCCTTGTCCATGGTCGTATGAATGGCGCAAAAAAAGACAAGGTGATGACCGCGTTCAAAAAAGCGGACATCGACTTGCTGGTTGCAACCACAGTCATCGAAGTCGGTGTCGATGTGCCGAACGCATCGCTTATGATTGTTGAAAACAGCGAGCGCATGGGTCTCGCGCAATTGCACCAGCTTCGCGGGCGTGTTGGTCGTGGTGAACGGGAAAGTCACTGCCTTTTGCTGTACCGTGCGCCGTTGTCACAGATTGCGCGTACAAGACTGGGTGTTTTAAGAAAAACCAACGATGGTTTTGCAATCGCACGCAAGGATCTCGAATTGCGCGGTCCCGGTGAGGTCATGGGTACACGGCAAACGGGTCTGATCCAGATGCGCGTCGCCGATCTGCTGCGCGATGCTGATTTGTTACCGCTGGTGCACCGCGCTGCCGGTGTCATGCAGGAATCCTCACCGGCAGAGGTGGACGCCCTCATCCGACGCTGGATTGGCACCGCACAAGTGTACGGCAAGGTTGGTTGAGCAGACCGGGCTTGCGCTCAGCCCGTTATCGGGAATAATACAATGCCAGTGACTCAATCAGAATCTTCTTCGCAATCGAACCAGGACTGGATCCCCGCATCCCGGTTCGATGCGATGCGCGTACCTGATGCGTTGCGGGAATGGCTATGTGATGACGGCTTGTTGACTCGCAAGCTGCGGCAAGCGTGTGGCGACAGCTTTCGGTTCGAGTTGCGCGGCCAATATCAAAGTGAAATCGATGACACGCAAGCCGATTATCTCTCGATAGAAACAGGCCCGGCCCTGCTGCGGGAAATTGCGCTGATGTGCACAGACAGCTGCTGTGTTTTTGCACGCACACTGGTCCCCGAGAACACCTTGAGCCGGCACTCCTGGTTGGCAGATCTGGGTGTGAAACCGCTTGGCGAAACATTGCGCACACGCGATGACTGCAGACGCAGCGAGTTTGATTTTGCCCGCCTGATTGCAGGGGATGCCTTGTACGCATCGGCGGCGGGCCAGGTCAGGGAAGCACCAGCGGAGCTGTGGGCGCGCCGCTCGCAATTCCGGCTTGGCGATGCCCCGTTGCTGGTGTATGAAGTGTTCATGCCGACGATTGCACAATGTCCCTGAAGCACACCATAAAAGCCTGGTGCCAAAAATGTGGCGCCTGGTTCATGGATCGTGTCAACGAGGTGGACTGGGCGCACTACGCATCCATAGTCGATCAGCTTTGGCAATACGGCCGCCTGATGCGTCTGGACAAACCAATAGGCACCTTGTTGCTGTTATGGCCCGCGTTGTGGGCGCTGTGGATAGCGGGTGAGGGCCGTCCCCATCCCTGGGTGTTTTCGGTTTTTGTCATGGGTGCGTTCCTGATGCGATCGGCCGGCTGTGTCATTAATGACTATGCCGATCGCAAAATTGACCGGCTTGTTGCCCGCACAAAAGATCGTCCCCTGGCCACCGGTCGCGTGAGCGGTGAAGAGGCGTTACTGATGGCGGCAGGACTCAGCCTGATCGCGCTGGGGCTGGTTTTGAGCCTGAACCGGCAAACAATACTATGGGCACTTGGCGGCGGATTTCTCGCAGCAAGCTATCCCTTTGTAAAACGGATTACATTTTTCCCGCAGTTCTATCTCGGTATCGCGTTCGCGTGGAGCATACCGATGGCATTCGCGGCACAAACCGGTAACGTATCGCGCGTTACGGGTCTCTTGTTTATCGGTGCAATGCTCTGGACCGTCGCGTACGACACAATATACGCAATGGTCGACCGCGAAGATGACCAAAGAATTGGCGTCAAATCAACCGCGATTGTTTTTGCGGACCTCGATCGATTCTGGACCGGCATCATGCAGCTGATGTCGGTACTGGCATTTTACCTGGCGGGCAGGCTCCTGGAGTTCGGCCTGTGGTATCGCCTGGCGCTCGCCATTACTGCCATGTTGTTTCTATATCAACAACTCCTTATTCGTAATCGCGAGCCCGGGAATTGCTTCAAGGCGTTTCTCAACAACCGCCACGTCGGTATGGTGATTTTTATCGGCATTCTGCTCGAATACACCTTTGTTGATTTTTAGGTCTTCGGCTGGCTCGTCAAAGCGTTCGCGCCACAGACCAAACGCAAACCGATTCCACACCTTGTTTTTTTAACGCCATCGCAATGGCCTGCACGGTACTGCCAGTCGTCACGACATCATCGATAATGGCCAGGGATTTCGGCAAGCCATATTCGCGCGTACGAAATGCATCACGCAGATTGCGTTTGCGCTCCCCGGCGCCAAGCCCGGTTTGCGCCGGTGTATCAATCACCCGCCGGCAGGCATCCGCGTCTATCGGTATGCCCAGGTATCGCGACACGGGTTTGGCGATTTCATATGCCTGGTTGAAACCTCGCGAGCGCAGACGATTTGCATGCAGCGGCACCGGCAGCAGAGCTTCCGGCCAGGGCAGCTCTTCATCGGGTTCCAGTTTGCCATTGTGCGTGGTGAGCGCACTTGCCAGTAGACCCCCGAAGACCCGGGCGACGCAGAACCCGGCGCGATACTTCAACGCCGGTATCAGGCTGTCCAGCGGGAATTCGTAACGATAGGGCGCGAACAGCTGATCTATTGCAGGACGGGCAGTCGTATCCACTGGCTGGCCCAACCGCCTGTACTGCCGCGTGCCTTGCTCCATATCCCGGGGGATAGCTGGCAGATCCACCTGGCAGGCCACACAAATATCCAGCAGTGGCGCGCTTTGACCGGGGCCCCCGCACAGCAGGCAGCGCGCGGGCATCAGCCACTGTTGTATGATATTTAACCAGTTGTCACCTTTTTGTTTCATGCCAGGTTGACAGCTGAGGCGTCGCCTCGAATACTTCTCGCCATTAGCCGGCAGCATGCAATGCCGGCTACGCAACAGCCAGACACAAAAATGATCAAAGCAACGGGATATCCGAATGAACACATTGCAGCCAGACCCAAAACCAGACTCTGAGTCACACCCGGGCGAAGCTGGCGACATACGGCACGACTGGAGCGAGAAGCAGGTGCAGGCCTTGTTTGATCTGCCGTTTAACGACCTCGTATACCAGGCGCACCTCGTGCACCGCCGCTGGTTCAACCACAACCAGGTGCAGATCAGCACGCTGCTGAGCATCAAGACCGGTGCCTGCCCCGAGGACTGCGCCTATTGCCCGCAAAGTGCCCGCTATGACACAGGGGTCGAGGTCGAACGCCTGCTGGATCTTGAGGAGGTCATCGAAAAGGCGCGCCAGGCAAAAGCCAACGGCGCCACCCGGTTTTGCATGGGCGCCGCATATCGCAATCCAAAGCCCAATCAGCTAACAAAAATTGCGGCCATGATTCGCGAAGTCAAAGCACTGGGTATGGAAACCTGCGCGACGCTGGGGATGCTGGCACCCGGGCAGGCAAAGGAACTGAAACAAGCGGGTCTGGATTACTACAACCACAACATCGATACCTCGCCCGAGTATTACGAAAAGATCATTACTACACGCCGCTTCGAAGATCGCATCGATACTCTGAAAAACGTTCGCAATGCAGGCATGAAAGTCTGCTGCGGAGGGATCATCGGCATGGGCGAACAACAGATCGATCGGGTTCGTATGCTACAAGCTCTTGCAACCCTGCCGGAGCACCCCGAGAGCGTACCGATAAATCAATTGATACCGATAAAGGGCACGCCGCTATATGGAAAGGAAAAAATTGATGGTATCGAATTCGTGCGCAACTGCGCCGTAGCAAGAATCCTGATGCCGCGCTCGCACGTTCGTTTGTCGGCCGGCCGCACTGATATGAGCGATGAAACGCAGGCCTTGTGCTTTTTTGTCGGCTGCAACTCGATTTTTTATGGTGACACACTGCTGACCGCCGATAACCCGGAAGAAAATCATGACATGGTCTTGTTCAGCCGTCTGGGAATTGAACCCGAACCGATGCAACCCGGCGAGACGATCAACTAGCCTGCATGTCGACACCCACATCAATGCGGGCGACACTGCTCGGCCATCTTGAGGACTTACAGCGTCACCAGTTGTATCGTCGCCGCCGCGTAGTCGACAACGGCGAATCGGCTGCGCATGTCATTATCGACGGTAAAAAACTGGTATGTTTTTGCAGCAACGATTACCTGGGTCTCAGAAATCACCCCCGCATACAGGAAGCTTTTGTTGCTGCAGCAAAAAAATACGGCGTTGGCAGTGGCTCGGCTCACCTGATCGCCGGTCACAGCACCGAGCATCACGCGCTGGAAGAGGAACTCGCCGCGTTTCTTGGCCGTGAGCGTGCGCTGTTGTTTTCATCGGGCTATATGGCAAACCTTGGCCTGGTAACCGCACTGGCCCATCGCGGCGATGAAATATTCGAGGATAAGCTCAACCACGCATCGCTGATCGACGCTGCACGTTTGAGCGGGGCGAAAACCCGGCGATACGCACACAACGACACGGCAGCGCTGGAAAAAAGACTACTGAGCGCAGACTCCGGCAGTCCAGTCATCCTGAGCGACGCCGTATTCAGTATGGATGGTGATATTGCCAACTTGCCGGCGCTGGCTTGCCTGGCCGAACGATACAACGCCACATTGATTATCGACGATGCGCACGGCATCGGTGTGCTTGGCAAAAACGGCCGTGGATCAGCGGAGCATTTCTCGCTTGTTGCGGAACAGACACCCATAGTCATGGGCACGCTCGGCAAGGCACTGGGCTGTTTTGGCGCATTCGTTGCCGCTGATGATGTAGTGATACAAACCTTGGTACAAAAAGCGCGTAGCTATATATATACCACAGCATCGCCGCCGGCAGTCGCTGCGGCAACTCGTATCGCCCTGCGTTTGATCGACGAAGAAGCCTGGCGGCGGGAGCAGCTTGCCTCATTGATAAAGCGTTTCAAAACGGGCGCGAAGTCCCTGGGTCTGAGTCTGGCGGAATCCGAAACCGCAATTCAGCCACTGATGCTGGGCGAGTCGCGCGCGGCGCTGGCTGCAAGCGATGCGCTATGCGAGCGCGGCTTCATGGTCAGCGCCATACGTCCGCCAACCGTGCCTGCTGACAGCGCACGCCTGCGTATTACTTTATCGGCAGCACATGACGACCAGCAGGTCGATGAACTGCTGGATGCACTCGAAACGGTTTTGCCAAAGGTGGCCGCTTGAAAATTTACGTGAAAAGCCGCGGCCGTGGTCCAAATCTTGTCATGCTGCACGGCTGGGGCCTGCACTCGGGTATCTGGGAACCGGTTTCGCGTGCGCTTGCGGGAAAATTCCGCATTACCTATATCGATTTACCCGGTCACGGTCACAGCGGCTGGAACAAGAGTCTGAAAAGCATCGATGACTACGCCGAGATCATCGCCAGTGCGATTCCACTGCGTACTCACCTGCTCGGCTGGTCGCTGGGTGGAATGATCGCCTGCGTCATCGCTGAACGGCACCCAAACCGAATCGGCCGAATGGTGCTGACCAACACGACGCCGCAATTTGTACAAGACCCCGACTGGCACTGCGCCATGCCGGCAGAGGATCTTGCAATTCTGGCCGCCGCGCTTGCGAATGACTACCGCGCCACCGTCAACCGATTCCTGACGCTCTCGGTCAGGGGTGATGAGCGGGCACGCGCGCTGTTGCGCGATCTGCGGCACGAGGTTTTCAGTCATGGCGACCCTGACCCGCAGGCACTGGAAGCGGGTCTTGATCTGCTGCGAGATACCGATCTGCGACCACGTCTTGAATCGATAACCGCAGAAACGCTGGTTATCGCCGGTGAGGCCGACAAACTGACGCCCGCCGAAGCCGGCGAGTGGATGGCCGGGCATCTTCCCAATGCGCGATATGCCAGTATCGACAAGGCAGCTCATGCGCCATTTATCTCGCACACCGATGAATTCATGCATGTGCTGAACAAATTTTTACTGGCTGATGGTGCAGTCTCCGGGGACGCGCAGTGAACGTGCCCACGGATCAGGATTTCAGGCTCGACCCGTGGGCAGTACGACGCTCCTTTGATCGCGCAAGCATTCATTACGATGCCGCCGCTGTTTTGCAAAAGGAAATCAGATCGCGGCTGTTGCAGCGCCTGGACCTGGTAAAACTCGATACCGGCTTGATTGTCGATCTTGGCGCCGGCACCGCTCATGCCTGCAAAACGCTACAGCAGATATTCCCGGGTAGTCAGGTGATCGCACTGGATATTGCGGAAGGGATGCTGCGTGTCGCCCATGGACACAACAAAAACACCAGATTGCTGTGCGCCGATGCAAAAAGAATTCCACTGCCTGACAACAGCGTGGAACTCGTTTTTTGCAACCTGATGCTTCAGTGGTGCAACGATCTCGATGATATTTTTCACGAGGTTCGTCGCGTGCTGCGCCCGCAGGGCCTGTTCTCGTTTACCACGTTTGGCCCCGACACTCTGCGCGAACTGCGCGATACCTGGGCGGCGATCGACGACTACAGCCATGTCAACCGATTCATCGATATGCACAACATTGGCGATGCGCTGGTCCGCATTGGTCTGTGCGAGCCGGTCATGGACGCCGAGTATTTCACTCTGACCTATGATCGCGTGATCGATTTGATGCGCGATCTCAAGGCGATAGGCGCGCACAACATGACAGATGGGCGCGCGCGCGGCCTGACCGGCCGAAAGCGGCTGCAAAAACTGGAAGCCGGTTATGAAAAGTATCGTAGCGATGACCGGCTGCCGGCCACCTATGAAGTCGTGTTCGGTCAGGCCTGGGCACCGACACCGGGTGAGGGTGTGTCAATGCAGGATGGCGAGGCGCGCGTATCATTGCGCGACATCGCTTTGCGGCGGCCATGAGCGACTCAATGGCGCAAGGTTTGTTCATCACGGGTACCGACACCAATGCCGGCAAGACCGTGTTTGCCACCGCGTTGATCAGCGCACTGCGCATCAAGGGTATTGACGCTGTCGGCATGAAACCGGTATCCGCCGGTTGTGAAAAAACGAATGGCGAGTTACGCAATCAGGATGCCGAACAGTTGATGCGGGTCAGCGGTACCCATGATTATGCCCTGACAAACCCGATCGCATACGAACCAGCCATCGCACCACATATCGCTGCTGCGATCAGCGGTAGGCCCATAGACCTGGACATGATCTCGCGTGCATTTGACGAGCTATCGGCAGCGCATGCTCTGGTGATTATCGAGGGCGCAGGTGGCTGGCGTGTGCCGCTTGATGATCAGCGCGACATGTCGGCAATCGCACTTCGTTTGCGAACGCCGGTTGTACTGGTGGTCGGTCTTACACTCGGTTGCCTGAATCACGCGCTGCTCAGCGCCGAGGCGATAAAAGCATCCGGTTGTGAACTTGCCGGCTGGGCCGGTAGCTGCATTGACGCGGAGTTTGCACATATCGATGAGAACATCGATACCCTGCGTTCGCGCATCGAGGCGCCGTGCCTTGGCATTCTGCCGCACAAACCCGACGCTAAACCCGATGATATGGCGCGTTACATCGACACCACAGTATTGTGTTCCCGGCACAAAGCAACGGGAGTTTGAAATGTCGATAAGAATCGGCAATCGTTTTTTTGCGGCAGAGCTGGCACCCAGCTTGCTGTCGTTGCTCCTGTTCACAGTATTTTTGTCTTTGTGCTCATGGCAACTGGGTCGCGCGCAGGAAAAACGTGATTTGTTCGCACAGTTCGAAACCGGCGCCAGCGAAAAGGCATTGCATGCGATTCCCACGAAGACCGCCGAGTTCCGCAGTGATGATTCCGGGGCCAATGAACCAGGAGCAAATGGATTGGGGGCCCGCTACAGAACGGTTCGCCTGAGCGGTCGCTATGACAGCACCCGGCAAATCCTTATCGACCAGATGACACATCGTGGCCGCATCGGTTACCAGGTGCTGACACCATTTGTGCCCTCGGATGGCTCACCGATGGTGATGGTCAACCGCGGCTGGATACCGGCACCGCCAAAACGCGACCAGTTCCCGCTCATCAGCGTATCCGTTACCGACCGCGTATTAAGCGGCCGCCTGGACACCTTGCGCCGACCCGGTCTGCGCCTGAACAAGGAATTGCCCGCCGATGCGCCCTGGCCACGACGCATGGTGTTTCCCGATATGCTCACCCTGGGCACTGCCTTGCAAACCGAGCTGGCCGCATACGTAGTGCTGTTGAGCGCCGATCAACCCGATGGATATGCCCGGGAATGGAAACCGCGCGTCATGGGACCGGGAAAGCATATCGGCTACGCCGTACAGTGGTTTTCACTGGCCGCCGCGGTGCTGATTATTTATACGTGGCTGGGTTTCAGAAGCGGGGCGGCGAAAAATGCGAAAATGCAAGCCAGGCAAAACCGGTGACGACCAGAATTAACACGATGCTTTTCAGAGAATTCCTCGCCCTTTGCAAACCAAAGGTCGTCAGCCTGATCGTCTTTACGGCAATCGTAGGCATGCTTTTGGCAACGCCCGGGATTCCTCCATTGCCAACTTTGTTGTATGCAACGCTGGGAATCGGCCTCGCAGCATCATCGGCCGCCGCAATCAATCACGTATTCGATGCGCGCGTCGATGCGCTAATGAAGCGCACATACAATAGACCCATCCCGACCGGCAGACTCACCGAGACGCAGGCAATCGTATTTGCACTGATCCTTGGCTCCCTCGCGATGTTGATTCTTGTGTTACTGGTCAACCCGCTCACCGCGATTCTTACATTTGCATCGCTGATCGGTTACGCGGTGATCTACACGCTTTATTTGAAACGCGCGACGCCGCAAAATATTGTCATTGGCGGTGCTGCAGGCGCCGCGCCGCCGGTGCTTGGCTGGGTGGCCATGACAAACAGTATCGACCCGGACGCGCTGCTGTTGTTTCTGATTATTTTTACGTGGACACCACCTCATTTCTGGGCGCTGGCAATTGCACGTAAATCGGATTACGAAAAAGTCGATATCCCGATGTTGCCCGTAACGCATGGCGTCGAATTCACGCGCCTGCAAATACTTTTATACACCGTGCTACTGGTGGTTGTTACGATATTGCCATTCCTGACCGGCATGAGCGGTATTTTGTATCTGTTTGGAGCATTGGCGCTGGGTGCGGGATTTTTGTATTACGCGCTTGCCTTGAAAACATCCACTAAACCCGAAATGCCCATGCGAACGTTTGCATACTCGGTAAACTATTTGATGACGCTGTTCGCATTCCTGTTGGTAGATCACTACATACCGCGCACATTCTGAATTCCGCTTGCAGATCGATCATGGAAAACCGTCTCCTGATGTTATTGATACTGGTTGTTGCCATTCTGGCCACGGGCTGGGTCACATGGGTACTGTTATGGGATCCGCAACCGCAGGTAATCGTTGACGCGGATTCGAATTCGCCGGTTTCAATACCGGAAACCGTGATACATCAATCGGCAGCACCGGTTACGCCACCACCAGTGGCTGATATCGACGCAAGCCGCCAGCAGATCAGTGAGTCTCCGTATGTCATGGACGCATCGATGGGGATAGATGAGCTGTACAGGATGGTTTCTGCGATGGGCATCGATCCGTCGGATTTCAGGGCACAGTTGCAGGAATTCTATTGCGGCGCCGGCTGGCCGCCCGCTGATACCCAATATTCGCTGGCAGGTTGCAACCTTGAGCAGCCCTATTATCAGTACGACATGGGCACGCTGCAGCAACTGGCTGAGGGCGGTGACATGTGGGCGCAACAAATACTGGCGGATCAGATCGCAATGACGCGTCCCGCCGAAGCAATACAGTGGTACCAGCGCGCGGCGGCGCAAGGTTCAGCCAATGCCGCTGCGAAAATCGGGCGAATCTATGACCAGGCGCGTACGGATTTTCTGAATCAGGCCAACCAGAACGATACCGTTTTTCTGGAGCAAACTCTCGCGCTCCAGGATTCCAGCGAATCACCGCGCACTCTTGCAGCAGCCTGGACAGGCGTCAGCAATCTCATGGCGCACAGAATGGTGGGCAGTATGTCGCTGGGCAGATTCGGTCCTGCGTTGAGCCAACAACAGTTTGAGCAAGCCTGCGACATGGCCGAGCAAATGTTTGGCCAACTCGATCAGGAATCACGCCAGGCAAATCAGGAACCCATACCGCGCCGCGTTGCACCCATGCTGGTCGCAGCGCCCGACAGCATAGACAATCGATGCCCGGGACCCATGTGGGCTGATCCGCAAATTGACGACTGCCACGCCTTCGAGATGAGCTTTGACAGTATTCCGACCGGGTCCGGGATGCCGAAAATGCCGGGCTGGATCTGTCCCGACTAATTTCATCCGGGGGTCAAAGTCACCCGAATTGCTCATCGCGACTCAAGCACAGCTCAGCTACAATGCGCCGCCATGGATGTGAGCCCGATACTCGACCCGTTGAATGATGCGCAGCGCGATGCCGTGACCTCACCGGCCAAACCCGTGCTGGTGCTCGCCGGTGCGGGCAGCGGCAAAACCCGGGTTCTGGTTCATCGTATTGCCTGGCTGATCCAGGTTGAGAATATTTCACCGAATGGGGTGCTCGCGGTTACCTTCACCAACAAGGCTGCAGCCGAGATGCGCTCGCGTATCGAAACACTCCTGGGCCGGCCCGCGGCCGCCATGTGGGTGGGCACTTTTCACGGTCTAGCGCATCGCTTGTTACGCGCGCACTGGCGCGAAGCGGGTCTCGTCGAAGCATTTCAGATCATGGATTCAGAGGATCAATTGCGCCTCATTCGGCGCATGCTCAAAAATCACGAACTGGATGACTCGCGCTGGATACCAAAAGAAATACAGTGGTTTATCAACGGGCAAAAAGACGAGGGCTTGCGACCCGAGCATCTGGAAGACTATGGAGATTCCAACCGCAAGCAGTTCATCAGCTTGTACCGCATGTACCAGGAAATTTGCGATCGATCCGGTCTGGTAGATTTTGCAGAGCTGTTGTTACGCGCTCATGAATTATGGCTGAAAAACCCGGATCTTCTGGAACATTATCGCTGTCGATTTGCACATCTCCTCGTCGATGAGTTTCAGGATACCAACACGATCCAGTATGCATGGCTCAGACTGCTGGCGGGCAACACGGGTATCCCGTTTGTCGTTGGCGATGACGACCAGTCGATATACCGATGGCGCGGCGCCCGTATAGAACACATTTACCAGTTTGAAAAAGACTTCGCGGGCGCGCGCGTCGTCAAACTCGAGCAAAACTATCGATCGACCGGGACCATACTCGGTGCGGCCAATGCGCTGATTGCGAATAACAGCTCGCGCATGGGCAAAAACCTGTGGACCGATGGCAATGATGGCGAACCGGTGAAGCTGTACGCGGCATATAACGAACGCGATGAGGCAGATTTTGTAGTCGGTCGTGTCAAAGACTGGATGATGCAAGGGAATCAACGTAGCGAAGTCGCAGTACTGTACCGTTCCAACGCGCAGTCGCGCGTATTTGAAGAGGCATTTATTAATGCGCAGGTTCCCTACCGGGTTTACGGTGGTCTGCGCTTTTTTGAACGCGCCGAAATCAAGGATGCGCTTGCATACCTGAGACTGATCGCAAACCGTGAAGATGACGCCTCGTTCGAGCGCGTCGTCAACCTGCCGACACGCGGCATCGGTGCCCGCAGTCTCGATATCATTCGCCAGCATGCCAAAATCAATGCCTGCTCCATGTGGCGTGCAGCAACTGCCGTATCCAGCGATGGATTGAGCGCCCGCGCATCCAACGCTGTGATCAGTTTTTTGAATCTCATCGATCAACTTGCAAAAGACACCAATGGTCTTCAGCTGTACGAGCAGGTTGATCATGTCATCAACGCAAGCGGTCTGCTGGCACACTTCAAGCGTGACAAAAGCGAGCGCGCAGAAACCCGCGTCGAAAACCTCGAGGAACTGGTCAGCGCCGCGCGCGGTTTTGAGCCGGACGAAGACAGCGATATGACACCGCTTGCAGAATTTCTGTCACACGCCGCGCTTGAGGCCGGTGAGTCCCAGGGTGATGCCTGGGATGACTGCGTACAACTGATGACGATGCATTCGGCAAAGGGTCTCGAATTTCCGGTGGTATTTATCTGCGGCATGGAAGACGGTTTGTTCCCGCATCAGAGATCGCTGGGTGATGCGGGCGGCCTGGAGGAGGAGCGCCGCCTGTGTTATGTCGGCGCCACGCGCGCCATGCAACAATTGTATCTGACCTATGCCGAACAGCGTCGGCTGCATGGTGTGGATAGCTATAGCCAGAAATCCAGGTTCATCAATGAATTGCCTGCATCTCTGATCGAGGAGATCCGGCCGCAGATAAATGTCAGCCGTCCCGCCATGGCGACCCGCTTTGCCACAGAGTTTGCCACGCCACGCGAGGAGCCGGAGGGCGTTCGTCTGGGGCAGAGGGTACGCCATGGAAAATTTGGTGAAGGCGTCATATTGAATTTTGAAGGCCAGGGCCCACATGCCCGGGTTCAGGTTAATTTTGACGGCGCCGGTACAAAATGGCTCGTAATGTCCTACGCTAAGCTTGAAGTGATGTAAAATAGCCGATGAAAGGGACCAGGAAAGCTTTGGCTAACCTCTACAAAATAAAAACAACCGGGCAGATCCTCAGGCGGAGGAAACCCGGGCAACAGATCCACGGGGTATCGCATCCCGGGGACTGGACGCAGCAATGAAAATCATCATTCTTGGGGCGGGCCAGGTCGGACGTACTGCGGCTCGGCATCTCTCCCGGGAAGAAGCCAACGAAGTCACCGTCGTCGACATCGACGAGCGGATTCTGCGTGATTTGCAGGACCGGCTCGATATACGGACGGTTCACGGCCACGCAAGTTACCCGGCGGTTCTGGAAAGCGCAGGCATCGCTGATGCCGAAATGATTATCGCGTTAACCGACAGCGATGAGACCAACATGATTGCCTGCCAGGTCGCGCGGACCCTGTACCGCACGGCAACAAAAATCGCCCGCATAAGATCAGCCGAGTACATAGAACGACCCCAGTTATTTGCGCCGGACTCGCTACCGGTCGATTTCCGGATAAGCCCGGAACAAGTCGTCACGGAATATATCGAGCAGCTGATCCTGTACCCGGGTGCGCTACAGGTTGTGGAGTTCGCCGAGGGCCGTGTACGCCTGGTCGCGGTTCGCGCGCATCGCGATGGTCTGTTGGTCGGCCAGGAATTACGTGCGCTTGTAGATCACATTCCAAATACCGACGCACGGGTCGCAGCGATATTTCGTGCGGGTTCCGTGATCATTCCCAAGGGCAGCACGATCATTGAAGAAGACGACGAAGTGTTTTTTATCGCTGCTCGAAAAGACATTCGAGTTGTGATGAGTGAAATGCGAAAGCTGGAAGACCCGGTGCGAAGGGTTGTCATTGCCGGTGGCGGCAATATTGGTTTCAGACTTGCGCAAACTCTTGAACAGACAAACCAGGTCAAACTAATCGAACGCGATATTGATCGGGCAAAGAGCATATCTGAGAAACTCAATCGAACAATCGTATTGCATGGCGATGCCACCGACGAAGAACTGATGATCGAGGAAAATATCGATAATGCTGATATTTTCTGTGCGCTCACAGACTCTGAGGAGGCCAATATTCTTTCGGCGATGCTCGCGAAACGTCTTGGCGCCCATAAGGTTATGGCGCTGATCAACAGAGTCTCTTATGCCGAGTTGGTAGAGGAAGGCGGCACCATCGATATCGCCATATCCCCGCAACAGATCACGATTGGCTCACTGCTTGCGCATGTACGCAAGGGCGATGTCATAAAAGTTCACTCACTGCGGCGCGGCGCCGCCGAAGCCATCGAGGCAGTGGCCCACGGCGATACAAAAAAATCGGAAGTCGTTGGCAGAGCCATTGAGAACATTCCGCTACCGGAGGGAACTACAATTGCGGCCATAGTGCGCGGCGACGCGGTCATCATCGCCCACCACGATACGGTGGTCGAAGCGGATGATCATGTCATTCTGTTTATGACCAATAGAAAACACATCGGCCAGGTTGAGAAACTTTTCCAGGTCGACGTTTCGTTCTGAAGAACTTCTTCAAAAAATAATGAACCCACGCATTGTAGCGCGCATACTCGGACGGCTGCTGATGATGTTCAGCCTGACCATGCTGCCACCGGTCGCCGTATCTCTTTTTTACAATGACGGTGGCTGGCCTACTTTTCTTTTCGGCGCCCTGTTGGTATTGCTGACGGGCCTGGTGTTGTGGCTACCCACACGCCGGGTATCGCTGGATCTACGCGTGCGCGACGGATTTATCATCGTCGCAATGTTCTGGCTGGCGCTGGGTTTTGCCAGCGCAGTGCCATTCATATTGAGCCCGCAAATTGATCTCAGTACGACGGATTCCATTTTTGAGGCCATGTCGGGTCTTACGACAACCGGTGCCACCATCCTGACGGGTCTCGATGAGTTACCGCGCTCCATTCTTTACTACCGTCAGCAACTACAGTGGCTTGGCGGCATGGGCATTATTGTTCTGGCAGTCGCCGTGTTGCCCATGCTGGGTGTAGGCGGTATGCAGCTCTACCGGGCAGAGACACCGGGTCCGGTCAAGGACACCAAGCTGATGCCACGGATCTCGGGAATGGCCAACGCACTGTGGCAAACCTATTTTGTGATCACAATTGCCTGTGGTGTCGCGTACTTTGCAGCAGGAATGGAATTATTCGACGCAATCGGGCATGCACTCACGACCGTCGCTATTGGCGGCTTTTCGACACACGACCTGAGTTTTGGTTACTACGCAGCGACCGGGCATCCCAATGCCACCATGATCGAGCTTATTGCGGTGTTTTTCATGTTCGTGGGCGGCATCAATTTTGCGTTGCACTTTCTTGTATGGGATAAAAAAAGTCTCAGACATTATTTGGCAGATAGCGAATTTCGCGCCTATGTCACAGTGCTGGTCTTTATAGTATTGGTCACCATCATGCTTTTGCATGGTTATGGAACCTACGAAACCTGGTCCGAGGCATTTACAAAAGGGTTGTTCCAGGCGGTATCGATAGGCACCACCACCGGGTATACCACAGCAGACTACAGTTCCTGGCCCAGGGTGCTGCCGGTTATGCTCATCTTCGCCAGCTTTATCGGTGGCTGCGCAGGATCCACAGGCGGTGGCATGAAGGTCATCCGCTGGTTGCTGGTCTACAAACAGGGGGTGCGCGAAGTCATCCGGTATGTGCACCCCAGCGCCGAAATACCGGTCAAACTGGGTAAGACGGCCGTGCAGACACGGGTGATCGAGTCGGTTTGGGGATTTTTCTCTGTTTACATTGTTCTTTTTGGTTTTATGATGCTGCTGTTGATGGCAACCGGTCTTGACCAGGTCACGGCATTTTCGGCAGTTGCCGCGACGCTGAACAATCTCGGCCCAGGCCTGGGTGAGGTATCCAGCAATTTTACCGCCGTCGGTGATGCCGGAAAATGGATTGCCATTGCTGCAATGCTTTTGGGCCGGCTTGAAATATTTACCCTGCTGGTACTGGTCACGCCAGCGTTTTGGCAGCGATAATCAGGCATTGGAAATTTATCAGGACTACCTGTAGCGGGACGAACGAATGTCAGATGAGGAAATACGAACACGCGGTCATGTGCATTTGATCGATATCAAGGCGCCTGTCAAAGACGTGTGGCAAGCCCTGGTGGATGAGGAATGGCTTACACGATGGTATTCAGATACCGCGCGCATTGACGCTCGCGAGGGTGGTTTTTACCGACTCGGTTTCGAAAAAGAAGACGATGTGGAAGCAACCATCGATGTTTTCGATGTACGAAAGCGTCTGCGCCTGATTTATTTGCCGCTTGGAAATCTGCCATCCGATGCGACCCTGGTTTGTGATTTTTTGCTTGACGACGACGGAAAAGACACGACCACTGTTCATCTGTTTCAAAGTGGCATACCCCGGTTGAGAACCTGGGGCGAATATTTTCGCTTTGCGCGTGTCATGTGGGATCGTCGCCTCGTCAGACTGCGCAAGATCCTGGAATAAATCCCATTGCCAGCCCCATCACAATAATAGTTACCCGGGTCAATGAATTGATCGGGCAGACCATTTCATGGCTGACCCTGGCCATGGTCCTTGTGACCGTAGTCGTAGTGATATTTCGTTATGCATTCAGCCTTGGATGGATCTGGTTACAGGAATCAGTGACCTGGATGCATGCTTTGGTGTTCATGCTGGCAGCGGCTTACACCCTGAGTCGCGACGAACACGTGCGCGTCGATATTTTCTACCGCGACATGACGCCAAAACACAAAGCACTGGTGAATATCGCCGGCACGCTGTTGCTCTTGTTGCCAACCACGATTTTCATTTTTTTATCCAGCATTGGGTATGTTGCCAGCTCCTGGGCAGTTGGCGAAGCCTCACGTGAGGCAGGTGGCTTACCGGCATTGTATTTATTAAAAACCGTTATTCCACTATCTGCGCTACTGCTGAGTTTGCAAGGCCTGGCGCAACTTATCGAAAATATACTGATCCTGAAAAACGGTGGCGACGATGGTGTTGATAACGCACCCGCCGACGAGCACGAATATCTTTCCCCGAAGGTGTAGCTGGCATGATTGCGCTTGCCCTGTTTCTCACCGTCATCGTTGTCCTTCTCGCAGGCTTCCCTGTAGCGTTTTCGCTGGCGGGTACTGCTTTGATGTTTGCTTTTTATGGCGTCCTGACGGGATGGTTTGATGCATCATTCCTGACCGCCATGCCAAGCCGTCTTTTCGGCATCATGACCAATGAAACACTGATCGCAGTACCGTTATTCGTTTTCATGGGCGTCATGCTGGAGCGATCGCGTATCGCCGAAAGCTTGCTGGAAACACTGAGCCTCTTGTTCGGAAAATTGCGCGGCGGTCTGGGTTTGTCCGTAACACTTGTAGGCATGCTGCTGGCCGCGAGCACCGGTATTGTTGGCGCAACGGTAGTGACAATGGGTCTGCTGTCACTACCGACCATGCTGAAGCGTGGTTATGATCCGCGTATCGCCACCGGAATCATCTGTGCGTCCGGGACGCTCGGTCAGATCATTCCACCTTCCATCATTCTCGTCCTGCTTGGCGATGTTTTGTCTGCCGCATTTCAAAAAGCGCAGCTTGATCAAGGCATTTTCTCGCCAAAAACCGTATCCGTTGGCGACTTGTTCGCTGGTGCGTTCCTGCCTGGTCTGATGCTTGTGGCGCTATACATGCTGTACCTGGTTGGTGTCGCGATATTCAAACCAAAACTCACACCGGCGGTGCCGGAAAACGAGCTGGTTTCCGATCGCTGGCAGTTGCTGCGCCGGGTAGTGATAGTTTTGTTGCCGCCGTTGTTTCTCATCCTGGCGGTGCTCGGCTCCATACTGGGTGGTTTCGCAACACCAACAGAAGCAGCGGCCGTTGGCGCTATTGGCGCCACCTTGCTCGCGCTGTTAAAAAGAGAACTGGATCGCAAACGCCTGCAACAGGTCATGCGCACTACCACACGCATCAGCAGCATGGTATTCCTGATCTTGATAGGTGCATCCGTTTTCTCGCTGGTGTTCCGTGGATATGGTGGCGATGAAGTGGTTCACGGCCTGCTGCGAAACCTGCCCGGCGGTGTGTTCGGTGCAGTATTCGTCGTGATGCTGGTGATGTTTTTGCTTGGTTTTGTGCTCGACTTTATCGAGATTACATTTGTCGTGGTTCCGATTGTCGGCCCGGTATTGCTGGCAATGGGTCTCGATCCGATCTGGCTGGGTGTCATGATAGCGATCAACCTGCAAACCTCATTCCTGACGCCACCATTCGGTTTTGCATTGTTCTATCTGCGTGGTGTTGCACCGGCGAGTATTACTACGGCCCAGATTTATCGCGGCGTCATGCCGTTTGTCGCAATACAACTTATTGCGCTGGGCTTGCTGGCCTTGTGGCCGCAACTTGCAACGTGGTTGCCGCAAAAACTGCTCGGCGGCTAGATCTGGTCTGGCTCAGGCCAGCTGGATGTCAAAAAACGGCTGATCCGTGATTTTTTGCAGCTCGTTGGCGCGTTCCTGGAAACTTCGATAGGACTCATACACCTTTCTCACCGATGCGTCTTTTTCAGCGAGTTCCTCAAGAACCTCGCGCGACAAATCGAGCAACAATCTTAGAACATCATCGGGGAAGGGTCTTGGAATCACATCGTGTTCGTCACGCAAGATCTGCAGCGCCCTGTTATTTTGCGCGGTGTATTCGGCGAGCATCAGGTCATTCTCAGCAGCACATGCGGTAAAAACGATGCCCTGCAAATCCTGTGGCAGCGCCTCGATCGCGGTCTTGTTGATCATGCACTCCAGCGTTGCGCAGGGTTCGTGCCATCCAGGGTAGTAATAATATTTTGCGGCCTTGTGCATGCCGAACGCCATGTCATTGTAGGGACCAATCCACTCGGCAGCGTCGATGGCGCCCGTTTGCAACGCCGTGAAAATCTCCGAACCGGGAACAGTTACCGGGTTACCACCGGCGCGTGCCAGAACCTCGCCACCAAGGCCCGGTATCCGCATGTTCAGGCCTTTGAGATCCTCAATGCCATTGATTTCCTTGTTGAACCAGCCACCCATTTGCATCCCGGTATTCCCGGCGGCCGTCGGAATGAGATTGAATGGTTCGTAAATCTCGCGCCACAGCTCCATACCACCGCCCTGGTACAACCAGGCATTCATTTGTTGTGCGTTCATGCCAAACGGCACTGCCGCAAAAAACTGTGTCGCTTCGGATTTTCCTTTCCAGTAATACGATGCGCCATGACCCATTTCGGCGGTACCACCGGATACAGCATCAAATACTTCGAACGCGGGAACCAGTTCGCCGCCGCCATAAACCCGGATTTTGAGCCGCCCGGCGCTGTTTTTTTCAATCATCTCGGCGAGATCGACAGCACCTGTTCCTGCTCCCGGAAAATTGGGTGGCCAGGTGGTCACCATTTTCCACTCAAAGGTCTCGACCGGTCCTTTGCTTGCGGTGACTTCGGTTTTGGGCGCGCAGGCGCTGATCCCTGCGGCAGCTGCGCCCGCTCCAATACCCTTGAGCACATCGCGTCTTTTCATTTTTTTGGCTCCAAACCGGGGTGGCTCAGCATAATGCCTGATTGAGCGCTGCTCAGGCCAGTATCGATTTTGAACCTCTGAAGTCGATATAATTTACCACTTTGCTGTAATTTTATGCCTAAGTTAAGATTAATTTTCCCACTTATAATATTAATAATCAAAAGTGGGTTTCCTTATCTATTTTTTGAGCAAAACTTATGGAAGATGGGGTTTTAAGCCGGGCCCCGGGCTATCCCGGGGCCACGGTGGCGTCCTTGCCAGCCAAACCGCTGGCCGGTATTCACCGTCCCTGGACATCCGGCGACGCGTTTTGGCTCCGGACAGTCTGCAGTGACCGCCGGGGGCTGTATGCGGCCAAAGCTTGACGTTCCATACAGGAAAGCGCCTGATTGCCGTTTTCCAAAAAGGCGCGCGCATGATCGGGTTGTTGCAAAAAGTGACCCATGCCGAGGTGGTTGTCGATGACACTCAGATCGCAGGCATCAAAGAGGGCCTGGTGGTGCTTGTTGGCGTCGAAAAGGCAGACACAGTGGATCAGGCAGCCCGGTTGCTGCAGCGGCTGCTGAGCTATCGGGTGTTTCCAGACGAAAGCGGGCGCATGAATCTCAGTCTTGCAGATACTGGCGGCGGCCTGATGCTGGTGCCGCAGTTCACCCTTGCCGCCAATACGAAAAAGGGAACCCGCGCCAGTTTTACGCCTGCCGCCAACCCCGAAGAGGGCGAGCAATTGTTCAATCACCTGGTCGGGCTTGCCAGGGACAGACACGCGATTGTACAAACCGGCCGGTTTGGCGCACATATGAACGTCACTCTGACCAATGATGGACCCGTTACTTTTTGGCTACACGCCGCGCCAGGCGTATGATTGAGGTTCACAAGCGCAGTGGAGAAATTACATGGGTCTGGGCGGTATTAGTCTTTGGCAACTCCTGATCATTTTACTGATCGTGGTGGTTATTTTTGGTACCAAGCGCATGCGCTCCATCGGCAGCGATCTTGGCGGTGCAGTCAAGGGTTTCCGCAAGGCCATGGATGATGGCGGCACCGACGGTAGCCCCGCGGATGATAGCGCCGGGAATGATGCCCAGGGCCAGGGCGGTACACAGCAACTCCATAACGAAAAACCCGACGCCGATTTCAGTTCTTCTGACATCGAAGACCGGGAACACAACAAATAGTCACGATAGTGCATCGTCTACACTAGCCTGCACGCATATTCGCCATGTTCGATGTCGGTTTTTGGGAACTCATTTTCATTTTTGGTCTGGGCCTGCTGATCCTTGGTCCGGAGAAGCTACCGCGCGTGGCCGCAAAGCTCGGCCACTGGGCCGGCCGCGGTCGAGCCATGGTGCGGAGTCTCCGTATTCAAATGGAACAGGAACTGGCGCTGGATAAAGTGCGTGATCTCGAGAAGTCGAGGCCGCAGCCCGCCAATACGGTTGCTGCAGAAGAAACGATAGATCCCGCCGCAAACAAGCCGGATTCAGATGGACACGACTGACCAGGAATCCGATACCTCATCTGAAGCGAGTCTGCTTTCACACCTGTTTGAATTACGATCCAGGTTGTTGCGGATCAGCGTCGCGGTGCTGGTCCTGTTTCTTGTATTGATACCCTTTAAGGAACAGCTGTTCCGTTTTGTCGCATTGCCATTGATTGAACAGCTCCCGGAACAGTCGACGATGATTGCGACACAGGTCGCATCGCCATTTCTTATCCCATTCAAGTTGACGCTGGTCGTCGCGATTTTTTTTGCCATGCCTGTCATTCTTTACCAGGCATGGTCGTTTATCGCGCCTGGCCTGTACAAGCAGGAAAAACGACTGGTAGTGCCCTTGATGGTATCCAGCGTTTCGCTGTTCTATCTCGGTATCGCATTCGCGTATTACCTTGTATTTCCTCTGATGTTCGCTTTTTTCAATGCGGTCGCACCCGAAGGGGTTGCAGTCATGACCGACATTGCAAACTACCTTGATTTCGTACTCGTCTTGTTTTTTGCCTTTGGCATTGCATTCGAGGTGCCGGTAGTCACCGTATTGCTGGTATGGACAGGTTTTGTGACACCGGCACGCCTGGGATCCATACGTGCCTATGTATTTCTTGGCGCTTTCATAATGGGTATGCTGCTGACGCCACCCGATATCATCTCGCAAACGCTGCTTGCGCTACCTGTTTACCTTTTGTTTGAAGCCGGCATCATCATGTCGCGCATCCTGGTACCTGGTCATCGTGAAGTTGAAGAGCAATCCACTACCGACGGGGAACACGGGTAGCATTATAATCAGTCCGCTGCCAAGCCGGCAGGGAACACCATTCACGGGGGGTGAAATGGTCAGATCAATATGTTTGTTATTCATAGCAGCACTTGCCGGCTGTTCGTCTACGCAATACAGCTACTTCATCGGCAAATCTCCAAATGACAAACCGGACGACAACGAATTTTCACTGGTGATAATTGCGGTCAATGGCGTCGAGGTAACGGAAAACAAGATTCGCCTGGAAAAGGGTACATTTGTCATCAGTGCCGTACCGGATAACCCCTGGGTGCGCGGCAAGGTGCACAAAAGAAGCTGGCATGTGTCTATCGCGCCCTGCACGCAATATTCCTATGTAGGCAGGTTTGAGGATCCGAAATTACCCGACTGGGAACCGGTCCTGGTCGAGAGCAAGGAGATCCCCGGCTGCATGGAAAAAATGGCAGCGGCCAGCAAATAGATGTGTGCCCGGGTTTTGGGCCTGATTCCGGGCCTGATTATCCGGATTTGATTCAATGAACCTGTGATTGTGGCCATGCTCAAAGGTTATAATCACGTGCCAGAACAGATAGGGAAATACTAATGCAAGAGTACAGAGTCACCGCAGCCACCATGAACCCGGCAGCGGCCAAGGCTGATTTTATCGTCAAGACCTACCAGCACCTGCTGGGCGCTATCCTGCTGTTTGTCGGCATGGAGTGGTGGTTGTTCACATCGGGTATGGCCGAGGCAATCGTCTCAAAAATGGCCGGTGTCAACTGGCTGCTGATTCTTGGTGCGTTCATGCTCGTCAGCTGGGTCGCGACGCATGCCGCCCACGCGGCCAAATCAAGACCGTCCCAATACCTTGCACTCTTTGTCTTCGTGCTGGCGTGGGCGGTCATGTTTGTACCGGTGATCTACATGGGTGAAGCCATGGCCCCGGGTGTCACGATAAAAGCAGCGATCTGGACGGGCGCGGGTTTCACAGCCCTGACAATGATCGCTTTTTTCACCCGCAAGGACTTCTCGTTCCTGCGTGGCTTCCTGATGTGGGGCAGCTTTCTCGCAATTGGCGCGATCGCATTTGCCGTCATCGGTGGCGCGAGCCTGGGTTTATGGTTCTCGGTAGCCATGATCGGTTTTGCCGGTGCCGCGGTGCTCTATGACACATCCAACGTGCTGCACCAGTACAACGACGATCAGTATGTAGGCGCAGCTTTACAGCTTTTTGCATCGATTGCGCTGATGCTCTGGTACATGATGCGCTTTTTGATGACATTTTCGGGCGACTGAACTCAGTCGTTTCACAATTGCCAAAAAGCCGGTAACCCTGTTGCCGGCTTTTTTTTGGATTTCTGTATGGGAGTACGAGGGTTGGAATCAAGGCTGTTGCAACGCAAAATATTTGACTCGCGGCCAGAATCCTCCTAAAAACATGCGCTAGCAAAAAAAAGTGCCCGACGGGCGCACCAGGACATAAAAACAATGAGCGATTCCGTTACCGCGACTGCGGACGAGATGCCCCAAAGCCAAAAGCACCCGCGTGGTCTGGCTACCCTGTTTTTCACCGAAATGTGGGAACGTTTCAGTTATTACGGCATGCGCGCCTTGCTGGTGCTGTTCATGGTCGACGCGGTGCAAAGCGGTGGTCTTGGTCTTGACGACAAAATGGCGACCGCAATTTATGGGCTTTATACAGCCGGTGTATACCTGGTTGCCTTGCCAGGCGGGTGGATCGCAGATCGCCTGCTGGGTCAGCAAAAATCCGTCTGGTACGGCGGCTTGATCATTATGTCCGGACATTTTGTCCTCGCGGTCCCGAGTACCGAAACGTTTTTTCTGGGTCTGATACTGGTTGTAATCGGCACCGGGCTGCTGAAACCCAACATCAGCGCCATTGTTGGCCAGCTGTACCCCGAAGGGGGCGCGCGGCGCGATGCCGGTTTTTCCATTTTCTACATGGGCATCAATCTCGGCGCGCTGCTGGGACCGCTGGTTTGCAGCTATCTTGGCGAGGAAGTGAACTGGCATTATGGTTTTGCAGCCGCGGGTGTGGGCATGCTCCTGGGTGTTATCCAGTACCGCAAAACCCAGCATTACCTGGGCGATTACGGCGCCCACCCGCATCACAAGGACGGCACTGACGCCGATGACAATGTTATGGACAAGGGCTGGTATGCCGTATGGGGCATGGGCGGCGCCATAGCCCTGGCCTATTTCCTTGGCATTACCGGCATCGTTCATTACGACCCGGTTTCGATGGCGCAAAACACCGCTGTTGTGATCCTTGGCATGGGCGGTTTGTTTTTCGGGTACGTTTTGTTTTTTGGCGGTCTCAATACCGTCGAGAAAAAACGCACGGTGGTCATCCTTATCCTGTTTGTCGCATCTGCGATTTTCTGGTCCGGTTTCGAACAGGCCGGCTCATCGCTCAACTTGTTCGCCGAACGCTATACCGATCGCATCCTGGGCTGGGCTGGCAACTGGGAAATACCGGCCGGTTATTTCCAGGTCATCAACCCATTGTTTATTGTCGCGCTGGCGCCGGTATATGGAATGATGTGGGTCGCACTGGCCAGGCGTCATCTGAACCCATCCATACCGCTGAAGTTTGCACTCGGCCTGATCATCCTGGGCGTGGGCTTTTTCACCATGGTGCTCGCGGCAAAAATCGTCGTGGCGGGCAACCCGGCAGCACCGTACTGGCTGATACTGACCTACCTGCTGCATACCATGGGTGAGCTGTTCCTGAGCCCGGTTGGCCTGAGCTCGGTAACAAAACTTGCGCCACAGCGCTATGTCAGCCAGATGATGGGTATCTGGTTTCTGGCAACGGCCCTTGGCAATCTTTTTGCGGGTTTGTTTGCCGGCGAGTTCGACCCGAATAATGTTCAGGAGATGCCGGGTCTGTATATGGGTATCGTACAAACATCGGTTGGCGCGGGCATCATCATGTGGATCTTTGTGACGCCGATCAAAAAGCTTATCGGGGATATCAAGTAAACCATTTTTAAACAACAACGGCGGTCCTGTGACCGCCGTTTTCGTACTTCGAGACTGGAGCTATCATGAATGCCGTATTCCGTTTTTTGCTGACGCTGACCGCTGGCCTGATGCTGGTCGCCTGCGGGCAGCCTGCGCCCGGTAATGCCGGCGGCGAAACCGCTACACCTTCAGAGCCCATGGCAACCGCGGCCGATGCCGATGCCTGGGTGGCAGAAGTCAACACAGAGCTTGACGAGCTCGGTCGCGAGACCGGTGCCGCCCAATGGGTGAGGGCCAACTTCATCACAAAAGACACCGCGATTATCGCCTCCAAGGCACGTGAGAAATCGCTGGCCTACTCCAAACAGATCATCGAGGAATCAAAACGCTTCGATGGTATCGATGTCAGCGACGATGCGGCACGCTCCATTCAAATGGTTCGCTTTGGCACGACGCTGCCGGCCCCGGGCAATGCAGATCACCGCAGGGAGCTCGCCGAAATCACGACAGCGATGTCCGGCACCTATGGTGCCGGTAAATATTGCCCGGATGGAGAGGACAACCCGGATACCTGCCTTGATGAAACCGCATTGATACGCATCATGGGCACCAGCCGCGACCCGGATGAATTGCTGGACGCCTGGACAGGCTGGCGCGGCATATCGCCGCCGATCAAAAGCGACTATGTGCGCTTTGTCGAGCTCGCCAACGAAGGAACACAGGAGTTGGGTTACAACGACCTCGGCGTATTCTGGAAATCGCGCTATGAACTGAGCTCCGCCGAGTTCGAAGAAGAAACCGAGCGTCTGTGGCAACAGGTGAAACCGCTGTATAGCGAGCTGCATTGTTATGTGCGCAACAAACTGGCCGATCATTACGGCGAGGACGTTGTACCGCGTAATTCACCCATACCCGCGCATTTGCTGGGCAATATGTGGGCGCAGGAGTGGGGCAATATCTACGACCTCATGGAGCCATACCCCGGTGTTGGTGGTTTTGATGTCACCAGCGCGCTGGTAGAAAAGGGCTACGACGAAGAAAAGATGACCAGGACCGCAGAAAACTTTTTTGTATCGCTGGATCTGCCGACTCTGCCGGATACTTTCTATGAAAGATCACTGCTGAAAAAACCGCGCGATCGCGATGTCGTCTGCCACGCCAGCGCATGGCCGCTCGATGGCGGTGACGATGTGCGTATCAAGCAGTGTATCGAAATCAACACCGACCACTTTTCGACCCTGCACCACGAACTTGGACACATTTACTACTACCTGCAGTACAAGCACCTGCCGAACCTGTATCGCGGCGGCGCACACCCGGGTTTTCATGAAGCAATTGGTGACACCCTGGTGCTGTCGATGACACCATCCTATTACAAGGAAATTGGTCTTATCGACAGTTATGAAACCAATGAGCAGGCCCTGATCAACGAGCAATTCAAATCCGCGCTCGACAAAATCGGATTCCTGCCTTTTGGACGCCTGATGGATCTGTGGCGTTGGAAAGTGTTTGCCGGTGAGGTCAGCCCCGATGAGTACAACGCTTCCTGGTGGAAACTGCGTGAGGAATACCAGGGCATCGTTGCGCCTGTAGAGCGATCCGAGGCCGACTTTGACCCGGGCGCAAAATTTCACATACCGGCCAACGTGTCGTATACCCGCTATTTCCTGGCGCGCATCCTGCAATTCCAGTTCCACAAGTCGCTATGCGAAGCAGCCGGTCATGAGGGTCCCTTGCACAATTGTTCGATCTACAACAACAAGGAAGCCGGTGAAAAATTCGGCGCCATGCTCGCGCTGGGTCAAAGCCAGCCGTGGCCGGATGCGCTGGAACAGGCGACGGGTTCGCGCGAAATGGATGGATCCGCCATCATCGATTACTACCAGCCGTTGATGACCTGGCTCGAGGAACAAAACAAAGACTCAGCCTGCGGCTGGTAAGGATACGATATGAATTCCAGTGCACCACTGCCACAGCTAACCGTCAAGGCGATTATTCTCGGCATCCTGTTGTCGATGATACTGGCCGGCGCGAACGCCTACCTCGGTCTGTTTGCCGGTCTGACGGTGTCTGCGTCGATACCGGCGGCCGTCATCTCCATGGCGATACTCCGGTTTTTCAAGGAATCGAACATACTGGAAAACAATATCGTGCAAACCGCCGCTTCGGCGGGTGAGTCGATTGCCGCGGGCGTCATTTTCACGATTCCCGCATTGGTAATACTGGGCTACTGGGATGTTTTCGATTACTGGTGGGTATCGGTCATCGCCGGTCTCGGCGGTCTGCTCGGTGTGCTGTTCACCATCCCGTTGCGACGCTCTCTTATTGTTGAACAAAAACTGATGTATCCCGAAGGTACGGCAACGGCCGAGGTACTCAAGGTTGGCGAGGATCCATCCGGCGGTGTCATGTATCTCGCCTGGGCCGGAATCGCAGGTGCTACGGTCAAATTTTGCGAAACCGGTTTGCAACTCTGGAGTGCGACCGCGCAACACGCTGTCTACCTGGGTAAAAGCACCATTGCCTATGCCGGTACAAACCTGTCCCCCGCGCTGTTGAGTGTCGGCTACATCGTTGGCCTCAACATCGCCGTGCTCGTATTTGTCGGCGGCGCCATTTCCTGGTACCTGGCGATCCCGATTTACAGCACTTTTGTGCTGGAGAATGATCCCGCTCTGATGCAGGCATTTGTCGATGGAACAAACGCTGAGAATCTGGCTGGCGCGATCTGGTCAGCACAGGTGCGCTATCTTGGCGTGGGTGCCATGCTGATTGGTGGTATCTGGGCGCTCATCTCGATGCGCAAAAGCCTGGTCTCGGGTATTCGCAGTGGCATGCATCAATACAAAATGGGGACATCGGCGGATGTCCATCACACGGATCAGGACTTGCCCATGAACTATGTGTTGCTTGGCATCGCGGTGTTCACGGTGCCAATCTTTTTGCTATACCAGAACATCGTGCAGGACTTAATCGTCAGCATTCCGATGACGCTCATCATGGTCGTCGCAGGCTTTTTGTTCTCATCGGTCGCGGCTTATATGGCGGGGCTGGTGGGATCGTCGAACAACCCTATCTCCGGCGTTACGATCGCCACTATTTTGTTCTCGTCCCTGTTGCTGCTGTGGCTGATGGGGGCCGATACGGCAGTCGGGCCTGCAGCCGCTATCATGATCGGCGCGGTAGTTGCCTGCGCTGCGGCAATCTCGGGCGACAACCTGCAGGACCTCAAAGCCGGTTACATTGTCGGTGCAACACCATGGAAACAACAGGTGATGCAGGGCGTCGGTGTGATTTCATCGGTACTGGTGATGGCACCGATCCTGAACCTGTTACTCAAGGCTTACGGTATTGGCTTGCCGACGGATGACCAGCCAAATGCCTTGCTTGCGCCGCAAGCCACACTGATGGCATCGGTGGCGCAGGGCGTGTTCCGCGGTGGTCTGCCCTGGAATATGGTCGCAATTGGCGTCGTCATTGGCGGCATTATTATCACTATTGATGAGATTTTGCGGATAAAAGGCGCATCGTGGCGTGCACCGGTGCTTGCCGTTGCGGTGGGCATCTATCTGCCACTGGAATTATCGGTACCGATATTTTTTGGTGGTCTGATTTCACATTTCGCAAGCAGGTACAACGAGCGCCGGTCGCCTGACAAAAAAGAAACCAATATGCGAGTCGGCATGCTTTTTGCGGCCGGGCTCATCACCGGCGAGGCACTGGTCGGCATTTTCATGGCAATCCCGATCGTCTTGTCCGGCGATGGCGAGGTGCTGGCAATCAGCACATTGTTTGGCGCCGATGTGAATCCGTTTGGCGGAACACCCGGTCTGATAGTGGTCGGCGGGATCGCGTACATGATGTATCGCGTTGCTGCTGGTAAACGCAAAACCGGGTAAGCAATTGATGGCCGGTGGATTTGCAAAAGACGGAGCGGTACAGGAACAGATTGATGCGAGTATCGAGGACGCGGTCAAACGTGCCCGTGACCAGCTACCGCGCGGTGAAAGCCTGAAAAATTGTGCGGCGTGTAATGATCCGATAACTGCTGCGCGCCGCGAGGCCGTTCCGGGCGTGCGCCTGTGCATAAAATGCCAGACCGATCATGACAAGGAAGCAGTAAGTCACAGCGGCTATAACCGCCGGGGGAGCAAAGACAGCCAGCTCCGTTGATGGCATAGCCAGCCAATGTGACACCTGGCGGTGCAACCACCGCAGGTTCCGACCCGACTCATTCACTCGCAGTCACTAAAGCCCGATTTGTCATAACGCGATCCTGGGAGAGTTTGCGAAGTAACGACACTGCGCACAGAAATTTGCTTCCATTTCCGATAAAAAGTGTGATGGGCAAGGCTTTACGCCTCGCAAGCTGTCATACCGAAGGGACTGGGGAATGCAAGGGACTGGCAATTTAAAACGGACTTTGATTCGCATCGCAATCGGCGCAGGCATTGTGTGTTTGTCCGGGTGTGGAATATTCATCCCCAACAAGTACGAAGCGAAACCAGACCCCGAGGTGGTGGCCAGGCCGCCTGAACTGGTAATCAAAAGATTGCCCGCTCCCCAACCAGCGCCTCCCCCAAAAGTTCTTGCACCAGTAAAACCACTGCCACCGGTGGCGATCGTCCTGAGCAGTCGCCAACCGGCCTATAAAGATGTCGCCAATGAACTGGGCAAACATCTGGAGAACTACGCAATCTTTGATCTGAGCGACAAGAGCCAATCTCCTGTTGCCTTGTTCGGCTTGATCAACGACTCCGACTCAAAAGCCGTTATCGCAATCGGCCTGCGTGCAGCCAGGGCATCGGTAGCGATGGCCGAGGCACCTGTAATCTTTAGCCAGGTTTTTAACCATCAGGAGCATGGCCTGTTGACAGAAAACAGCCGTGGCGTGTCCGCATTGGCGCCATTCGACGCGCAAATCGCTGCCTGGAAAAAAGTCGACCCGACAATCAGGCGCGTAGGTGCAATTATTGGCGAGGGCCATGAAGATCTCATGGCCGAGGCTGAATCCGCCGCCAAAAGACATGCTGTTGAGCTGCGCATATACACTGCGAGCTCAGATCAGGAGACCTTGTACCTTTTCAAGCGAATGGTCCGTGAAATCGATGGCTTCTGGCTGTTCCCGGATAACCGTATCCTCAGCGCCCGTGTCCTCCAGCAAATGATTGCCCAGGCGAATCGCCACAATGTCCCGGTCGCGGTCTCAAATGAGTCCATGCTGTCGCTTGGTGCCACCATCAGCGTCTCAACCGTAGCATCCGATATCGCAGCAACCGTTATCGAAATCATTCGTCAAATCGATTCAGGCCATATCGAACGCGTACCGCCCTTGTCTGGTCTTTCCAAAGCCCGGGTGGTCACAAATGAAGCCTTGTTAAAACAGCCAGCAGCCACAGGGTTCCTGGTGCAGCATCAGACACCCCGAGGCCCCGGAAAATGAAATTCAGCCTGGCTACAGTTACTGAGCCTTTTATAAAAGGCCTCAATCGTGTCGCTGCCCGTCGCGGCAAGCGCTTGCTTGTCCATGAAATTCTGTCTATCCAGATACTCAGCGCCACGATAATCGGCGCACTTGCGATTGCCAGCCTGTACTGGGGCGGCCAGTGGGTCTTGCAGGACAACTACGGCCGCTGGGCGCTGCAATGGACAGAAGAGCTCAACGAGCTTGGTTCGCCTCTTTACATGGTGAACGACGGTGAAGCGTTGATCCGCCTTGAAAGCTTCGTTGACAAATATCCTGAAATCGGAAGAGTCACCTACTTTGAAAAGGATGGCACGGCGGTATTTTCAATCGACAAACAAGGTGACAACAAAGCTGTAGAAAGCCTGTCGAGTTCACTGCTGCAAGAAGCAAAAACGCTCGTTGGCAACAAACAACCATACCTGATGCGCAGCGGTGTCATTGAGCCGAGGCAATTCGAGATCCTCGCACCGGTATGGACGGAGTCAATTTCAGAAGATGGTTTGTTCGATTTTGATCCATCTGCCCCGGCCTTACCCGGCAATACAGAGCTCATCGGCTTTGTGGGTATTCATCTCGACTTTTTGATTTTTCATGACCGCCTGTTGGCGAATATCAAGATCGCGATATTGTTTTTGCTGGCATTGCTGGTTGTGTTCGGGTTTTATAGCAGGCGTGCGCTACGAAAAGCACTGGTCTCAATATCGGATCTTCAGAAACCGATCCGGGAACTCGCCAAAGGCAACCTTGAGGTCCGGTTTCAGCCAGCGAAGCACCGCGAGATCTCCGATATTGTTGAAGCCCTCGAGACAACGGTGTCGGCGCTGAGCGAGCGAGATGCCAAGCTTCTCCGACTCGCCAACCACGATAACCTGACCGGTCTGTTCAATCGGCGACGCTTTATGGAGGAGTTGGAGCTGGAGCTGGAAAGTGTTGTGGATAACGATCACATCAGCGCGCTGATCTTTATCGACCTCGATCAGTTCAAGTACATCAACGATACCTGCGGGCATCCGGCCGGCGATCGCCTGATACGCAAAGTCGCAGACGAGTTACTGCGTTGCGCCGGGCGTAACGATATTGTCGCTCGCTTTGGCGGAGATGAGTTCGTGGTGCTGGTTTGCGACACCGACAAAACCGCCACGCAATCACTGGCGGAGGAAATCCTGGTCAATATGCGCCGGCTCGCGCATATCGAAGACGATCAGGTGTTTCACGTTCATTGCAGTATTGGCATTTCGATGGTCGAGGGATCTGAGCTGAATCATGACGACCTGATGGCCCAGGCAGACATTGCCTGCCGCGAGGCAAAGTCAGCGGGTCGCAACAGGATGCATTTTTACAAGATATCCAAACAAAAGGCCCAGCGCGCGTCGTCCGATGCAGGATGGATGAACAGATTGCGCAAGGCCGTAGACGAAGACGAATTCGAACTCCGCTTCCAGCCCATAAACCGCATCGACACTGGCCAGACGACACACCACGAAGTTCTCCTGAGATTCCGGTCAGACGATGGACAGCTTATCAGCCCGGATGCGTTCCTCCCGGCCGCGGTGCGTTTTGGCCTCATGTCTGAGATCGATCTGTGGATGATCCGTCACGCTGCCGAGGCGTTCGCCGAGCATTCAATGGATCACCCGCGACTCCAGTTGTCGATCAACTTGTCGGCTAACGCGTTTGAAACGGATGAGCTTGCGTCTTTTGTTGCAGAAACGTTCAAAAACTTCGAGGTACCACCCGATCAAATCATGTTCGAGATTACCGAGAGCCTCGCCGTCAGACGGCCCCGTCATGTCGACAGGCAAATCTCGGCACTGCGCGACCTGGGCTGCCAACTTGCGCTGGATGATTTTGGCACCGGTTACAGTTCATTGAGTTACCTGCAACAGCTGCATTTTGACTACATCAAGATTGACGGGACTTTTGTCGAGGACATTCTCAATAACTCCGTCGACCAGAAGATGATCAAGCTGATCGCAGAGATCGGCCGTGAAGCAAAAATGCAGACCATTGCCGAGTACGTCCAGAGCGCAGAAGCACTGTCGCTGCTTGGCGAGCTGGGTGTTGATATGGCACAGGGTTATTTCGTTGGCCGCCCGGCCAAACGACCTCAATTGAAGTCGCTGCCTATTTCGCTCAGCTCTCAGCGCATCCGTCGCTCGATGCGCAAGTGAGTTCATGCTCCTACGGCGCTGTTATCGAAATTTCACCGGGTACTAATAAATCCATTACATCGAAGCTGCCACTGCCCCGTGGCCGGCAGCCCTTCGAGCCACCCTTGCCGCCTTTATTGGATCTGCCGAAGATCCCAAACTGAGTTAGCGGATATTCGACCGTTACTCCGGAGGATGGAGGGTATGTCGCAGGGTCCCATCCCGGTCCAATAAATTGCAGCGTAACCGTCGCTTGCTCCAATGCTATGTCGTTAAGAATAAGACGAATATCACCAGAAGTGGCTGAGATCGCAGCATTGCCTGCGGCGACAGTAAGGGACTCCGGCGGTACGCTCAGTAGGTCCGAGCATACTGCAAACACTGCCTCCCAGGTGGCTTGCATGCCACACAGTGGGTCGCCCGGGCAGGGCGTTGGGGGATCGGGCCGATCCATCTGGATTGCCACGTTGCTCGAATCGTCGCCCGGATCAATTATGGTGACTTCAAAAGCTGAACCCGTGAGCATGAACGCGCCCTCGGTCAAGTCTACCGTCAGCGTATCTCCAGCACCGCCGCCGTTCCCGAGGCGTTGTCGTCGGCGCCGTTGTAGATC